>DATEMK010000396.1:0-5104 GCA_035275625.1 Bacteroidia bacterium | reverse complement strand
GTGGGGGCCTGAATAATAAATATTCAGGAGAGGATGAAAAAGTATCGTAAGCTAAAAATTGGTTAATAGAATTGACCTGAAAAAACAGCGGATTAACCGGAGCTTTAATAAAAACAGAGTGTACCGGCTGATGAGTTAATGAAGAGAAAAATGCACTTGAATTATCTTTGCAGCAGTTGCCATCATTGTTTCCATCATGAGGACCCTCGCCTTCCGGTTGATTTGCATCGTGATGGTGGTGTTCTTCAGCGTCATCACCATGATGGTGATGTTCTTCAGAAGCATCAACCTCATGGGAATGATGGTTTTCTTTCTGCTCTGTTAATGCGGAAGAAGGATGATGTGCCGCCTCCTTGGAAAAACTACAGTAAAAATCAGTTACATAAATATTTATAACTGCCACTGCTAAAAACAGAGCAATTAAAGGGCGAAGTATTTCAGATGTTTTTTTCACAAATTGTTGAACCGCGAAGATATGGTATAATTTACAAACAGCCAAATATGTTAAACGAAAAGTTTTTACATCACTTAAATTAATACGGACGGTTATTTTCCAACCGCAATTTTCTTATTGAATGTTTCCCGTCTGCAATCATTTTAAAAAAGTAAAAACCGGAATTCAGATAATCACATTTATCAATTGGGTGTGCGTTCGCGCTTTTTCCTGCTCATTGATTTGGCTGACTTATCTTGTTGTCAACATAAAAAATTTCAATTTTTTAATTAAACAGAAATGTGGCAAGACTTAAGAAATTTGTAGTTATTTTTTTCATGGTTATTTTTGCAGTGTCGAAAGTTCGACCCAATCGGAGCAAAACCTATGACTTAAGTATCATAGGCCGGACAGTTTTTATTGCCGGTCTGGAAGGTCTGTTGACGGTTAATGAAATAATCTGAATAAAAAGAAAAAATAATTGGTGTAGTTAAAATACTACTGCATCTGCCAAAGCAGAAAAATTCTATCAGAATTGAAGATTGAAGTTCACTGGGACTTTTTGTTTGTTACATGTCTTGCAAGTACAGGTTCTTGTATATTCATAAACCCCTCGTTTAGCGTTTGTTTTTTGCATTAAATCTTTATAATTCCAATCGTGACCAAGAATGAGGCATAATAATATTTTCATAATTTATTTTATTAATGAATTTGTAATTGAATATATCAATCCAATTACGTACATCCAATTAGTATGCCAGTGAAATAAATTTTTTACAAAAAATATTCTTTTTAAACTTTACATCCTTTTTACCGGCATAATATTTGCCATATTCTTACAATCAATCAATAATAAAAATGATTTGTCATTTAATCGGACATAATTGGTCTTATAAAAAATACTGGAACGCAGCAAGAGGCAGCAATAATGAATATTACAAGGTTTGTTCACGATGTAATAAAGTGAGGCACACGGCAAATAACCATGTTTCCTGGGATAATAACCCAGATTCATCTTTGACTATTAATCACAATAAAATTTTAGACAAATTAATGTTTTTCTTACATAAGTAATACTTACATTTTTTCGTTAAATATTAAAGCATTGTTCTTACAAGCTCGTGATATTTATGCATTCCTGCAATCTCTCCGTTTTTTAATTCAAAAATCTTATCACAATTTTTTAAAGTAGTAATCCGGTGGGCTATGATAAAAATGGTTTTATTTGTTTCCGAAAGCGAAGCAATAGATTCTGTTACTTCCTGTTCAGTTACATTATCAAGAGCGCTTGTTGCTTCATCAAAGATTAAAATTTCAGCGTTGCGGTAAAGAGAGCGGGCAATTCCTATTCGTTGCTTTTGTCCTCCTGACAAACGTGAGCCATGTTCACCAATGAGAGTATTCATACCATCCGGTAAGGATGAAATAAATTCTTCAAGGGAGGCCTGTTTAATAACCTTCACCAGGAGCGCTTCATCAATTTCATCCTCACCGAAAGCAATATTTTCCCTGATTGTTCCGTCAATCATAAAAATATCCTGCTTGACATAACCAATTTTTTTTCTCCAGCTTGCAATGTTATCAACCGTAAGCTTTACTCCATCCACAAGCACATCACCGGAATTTTCAATATAAAATCTTAGCAGAATATTCATTAAAGTTGTTTTGCCGGAACCTGAAGTTCCCACAAAACCTATTTTCTCGCCTTTTCTTATGTTAAAAGAAAGATGATTAATTACATGATGCTTAGAATCAGGAAAACTGAAAGAAATATCCTGAAAAAAAATTTCTTTTTCAAACAAAATCTCTTTATCACTTTTCTGTTTTTGTTGTTCTTTACGATAATTATCCATAAAATTATCGAGATTGGCTATCGAAACCTGGTTTACATTTAAAAAATTCATACCATTGATAATCCTGTTTATAGAAGGCATCAGACGGTATGAGGCTGCAGCAAATAATCCGATAAGTCCGATAATTTCCTGGTTGCCGTTACTGAAAAAAAGAGCATATACAAAAATCACAACAATGCCAAGCAATGCAACGATTTCGTTAGTGCGGAAAGGAACCTGGTTCATGAAATAATATTTCATCATGTACCATTGAAATTTGGCCTGGTAAACTATGTACTTATCCCGATAGTATTTTTCTTTGTCAGCCAGCTTAATATCAACGTATCCATTCAATGCCTCCGTGACAGCACCCATCGCCTTGGGGAAATTGACATCAATACCTTCACCGACTTCTCCGCTTTTTTTTCTGATTATTGCTGATACCAACCATGTTGCAGGACCTACAGTAAATAAAATAAAAACAAAAAGCTGAATGTTAGCAATGGCAATAGCCAACACAATCAGGCACACAATTAAAAATTCTGAAAGCAAGGTGATTAATGACAAAATAATCCATTGAACATAAGAGTTTGGATTAGTTACAATATCCTTTGAAATATCGGCTGTTTTTAGTGTTTTAAATTCATTGTAATTTAAAGAAAAATATTTCGAGAACTGATGTTTTGAAAGATAAACCCCAATTTCAGAAGTTAGTTTTACCTGTACGAAAGTTACAAATAATCCGAAAGCACTTTTGAAGACAAAAAAACCGAGAAGCATAACGATTAGAAATAACAGAAAATTTTCTTCATTATGAAAATGCAAACCTTCATAAATAGGCTTCAGAAATCTGTTACTATGTATTAATGCAGGCTTTGTTGCTACAGAAATAACAGGTAATATGGAAGCTAAGCCAAAAACATCAAGAAGAGCAGAAATAAAAATAAGCACGGAAAGCCACTTCAGCTTATTTTTTTGCGGAGCACTCAGATGTTCTCTTATGCTTCGAAAGGAATTGAGAATGCTGGCGCGTCTGCTCGCTGTAACTTCTTTCATTAATTTGATTATACTTTACACAAATTGCGGAAGTAAATGGAAAAATTATTCATTGCAGTTTTTTCTTCAACGGAGTTTCAGCTTGAGGGTTTCAATTGAGTGAGAAGAAACTACACTTTTGTTAATTAATTTAACAAGTGTAAATATGGAATAAAATCGGGTTTCTCAATTCAACATTACTTAATTGCTTGAATCTTTGAGAAATTAATAGACCTTAATAATTTGGACAAGTTTTACCGATTTGGTTGAGATTTAAACTATTTCTGCCAAACTTTGAATGACCTGTTTAAACTTTATCTTTGGAACCCATTTCGTTTTCACCTTAATAATGTCTGATTTTTATTTTTTGTTTCTAATTGCCATTGTTGCATTCATGTATGCATCCGTAGGTCATGGCGGAGCAAGCGGTTATCTTGCATTGATGGTGCTGTTCGGAATCAGTCCCATGGTTATGAAATCATCGGCATTGATGCTGAATATTTTTGTATCGGGTATTGCATTCATTCAATATTACAGGCAGGGATTTTTTAACAGGAAAATTTTATTCCCATTTATTTTGCTTTCCATTCCGCTTTCTTTTATTGGCGCTAAAATTCAAATCGAAACACATACCTATAAAATTATTCTCGCGGGTTGTTTATTTATTGCCACGGTGAGAATACTTGGATTATACAGAGAAAACATGAATGTAAAAATTGATGGTGTAAAATTTATTCCTGCCTTAATCATTGGAGGAATCATTGGTTTAATATCAGGAATGATTGGTATAGGAGGAGGAATTTTATTAAGTCCTGTGCTGCTTTTACTGAACTGGGCTGATATGAAACAAACCGCGACCACTTCAGCAGCATTTATTTTTCTCAATTCCGTTTCGGGACTTGCCGGAACTGTTGTTGCAAGTCAAACGTTTTCACCTGACATTTATATTTGGGCTGCAGCAGCCATTGCAGGTGGTATAGCAGGTGCTTTTTACGGCAGCAGCAGATTTAATCATGTTATGTTAAGGTATGTATTATCCATTGTATTGATTTTCGCATGCTTCAAATTAATTATCAGTTAAAATGATTACCGTAGAGGAAGCAAAGCAATTATTATTTAACCAGGTTCAAAAATCAGAATCTGTAGAAGTCAATATTACAGAGGCTTTCGGGTGCGTGCTGTCTGAAGATATTTTCTCTCCTTTTGATTTACCTCTGTTCAATCAATCATCAATGGATGGTTACGCAGTTGCGGGTAATGATACCGTTAATCATAAACAATTTGAACTTATCGGAGAAATAAAAGCGGGCGATAATGCCAGCATTACATTACTACCGGGACAGGCAGTACGAATTTTTACAGGAGCTGCTGTCCCCTCCTCGGCTGATGCAGTGGTGATTCAGGAAAAGGTAGAACGGAGGAACGGTTCCATTTTTTTATCAGAAGATTTTAATAAAGGAGCTTTTATCCGACTGAAAGGCTCGCAAATTAGGAGAGGAGAAATTGCTTTGAAAAAAGATTCAGTTTTGAATCCGGCATCTGTCGGATTTCTTGCTTCTTTGGGCGTTGCCAAAGTAAAAATTTACAGGAAGCCCGTGGTTTCCATTCTTGTTACTGGAGATGAGATTGTATTGCCGGGAAATAATTTACAACCCGGACAAGTGTATGAATCAAATTCGTTTTCACTTCATGCAGCTTTACAGCAAATGCACATTCAGCCGAAAAACATTCTTCGCTCGCCTGATAATAAAAATGAATTGAAAGCACGGATAGAAAAATGTTTGGCTGATTCCGACATCACCAT
>DATEMK010000395.1:0-6911 GCA_035275625.1 Bacteroidia bacterium | reverse complement strand
TGCAGGAAAATCAGATGCAGGAAAAAAACTTCTCGCTGAAGCCGTTGCCATAAATCCTTATACGTCACTCGAATTAAGATGGGAAGAAAATAAATTTCAAAACAAAGATTCACATTATGCATACCGGTAAAAAAAATATTTTTGGCAAGAATATTTTTATGAACATCTCTAAAAATCCTACTTTTTTATTTAACCTCACTCTAATCTCTCCAAAAGAGAGAAGATATATGCAGGTTTTTAGAGATGTCCTTGTCCGCATCACACTGCTGTCTTTGCTGTTGCTGTTTTCATTTTCGCCTGTTTTTGCTCACGCGCTTGACTATGATATAAACAGTCTTTCAAAAACCGAAGCCGGGTTTGTTTATTTGAAAATGGGCTTTACCCATATTATTCCTCTTGGTCTGGACCATGTACTTTTTGTGATCGGTTTATTTTTTCTTAATCCGAATTTAAAATCAGTAATCTGGCAGGCTACAGCATTTACTGTTGCTCACAGCATAACACTCGGGCTTTCGATATATGGATATATACAGCCTGCAACTTCCGTGATAGAACCCATCATTGCGTTGTCCATACTTTTTATTTCCATTGAAAACATTTTAATCACAGAATTAAAGTGGTGGCGTATTTTAATTGTTTTTGCTTTCGGACTGATACATGGATGCGGATTTGCATCGGTATTAAGCGAAGCAGGGCTGCCTGAAAAAAATTATTTGATTGCCTTGTTAAATTTTAATATCGGAGTGGAACTCGGGCAAATAACGGTAATCCTTTTAGCTTTTCTTTTAATTGGAAAATGGTTTGGCAAAAAAGAATGGTATAAGAAACGGATTGTTATTCCTGCTTCTGCTTCTATCGGTTGTATTGCATTATATTGGACGATTGAGAGGGCCTTTTTTTAAACAGATCATTTCTTGCAGGCTTCCGGATTTAATTTCTTTTCACATCTTTGTATTCACATACCTTGAACTATTTTTTCTGAATGCCTGAAAAAAATTATACTGAAGAAGAACTCGTACGTTTGCTGAAAGAGAAAAGCAAGCCTGCCTTCAGCTATCTTTATGATAATTATTCAGGCGCTCTTTATGGAATCGTCCTTCGGATTTTGAATAACGATGAGGAAACAGCTCAGGATATTCTCCAGGAATCTTTTGTAAAGATCTGGAAGAACATTGAAGCCTATGACCGCTCAAAAGGAACTTTGTTCACATGGATGCTGAACGTTACACGCAATACTGCTATTGACAAACTGCGTACCCTGAAACGGACTGCAATCCAATCCATTGATGATAACGTATATAATATAGACAGGCAGCACAGTCATAAAACCAATGAAGATAATATAGGAGTAAAGGAAATGGTAAATAAACTGAAGCCGGAATATAAAATCATAATTGACCTTGCATATTTTGGCGGCTATACACAGGAAGAAATATCAGAGAAGCTGAACATGCCGTTAGGAACGGTGAAAACACGTGCAAGGGCTGCATTAATTGAATTAAGAAAAATTATTACATAAGTGGACCCGAAAGAATATATAGAATCAGGCAAGCTCGAAAGTTATGCGCTTGGCAACTGCACTCCCGAAGAAATGCAGGAAGCCGAATGCATGATGCGCATATTTCCTGAAGTAAAGCGGGAGATGGAATCCATCCGCACATCTTTTGAAAAATATTTACTGGCAAATAAAGTGGAGCCGCCTGCTTCGTTGAAATCAAAAATTTTTGAGGCTATTGAAGAAGAAGAAAAGAAAACAGTGGAAACAAAAGTTATCAATTTGCAAACGACTTCAAAAAGCCAGGTTCCTGTGTTAAAATATTTAATCGCAGCCTCGATTGCATTGCTGGTTGTAAGCGCATATTTTTCTTTTAGCCTTTTTGAAAAAAATAAAAATCTCAGCTCTCGTCTTGACGAGCTGACTGTTGAACAGAAAGCAATGCAGTCACATTACAGTGACATGCAAAATAAACTTGAGAATACTCAAAAACATTTGGCAATAATGAGCGATCCCAATGCTGTTCCTGTTGCGATGAAAGGTTTGCAAATTTCTCCGCAATCGCTTGCCATGATTTACTGGAACAAAGAATCGAAAGAAGTTTATCTCTCTGTCAACTCACTTCCTCAGCCGCCTTCCGGAAAACAATACCAGTTGTGGGCAATTGTTAATAAGGCGCCTGTTGATCTTGGAGTTTTTGATATGGCCGTTACCGGTGATTCGTTGTTGCATAAAATGAAAGCTGTTGATGGTGCAAGCGCTTTTGCGATCACTCTTGAAAATGCAGGAGGCAGTGTATCTCCTACGCTTGACCAGATGTATGTAATAGGTAATATCTGATTTTTGATTATTTTGTTTTTTCTCTATCAGTTGTTTACATCTTCCCGAATTTCCAACTGAAGAAAAGCTTACCTGACTTAATTAAGTGATATTTTAAATATTACTTAATTGTCATTTAATTACCGCTTGTCAAAATTATTTACCGCTTGTCAAATTTTATTTTTTTGAAAAGAATTTTGTATATAGGTTTGGCTTCTATTAAAAAACGCGGAAGCCGAAAAGCGTAAAACAGAGTAGGCAAATCTATAAATTCATAGTACAAATGAAAAAAATTAAAATTACAGGGAAACTTTCCCTGAACAAGGAGACAATTACCCAGTTGTCTAAAAACGAAATGGGGCAAGTTGTTGGAGGGGCACTGACGCAATTAATCACCTGCCCATGCACCGGATCAGCAGTTAAATGTTGCCAGCCCACGAATTATAATACGTGCGCAACAGCTTGCAGCTTCTGCTGTTAACATCCACAAGCAAACTGTTCAGTCCTCATGGACGACCGTGAACAGTTTGCTTTTAAAAATTGAAACCTGTGTGCTCCCTTCAATTGGCTTTTGTTCCGGTGTGCTTTTGCTTTCTTATTCTTCGCCCCCGGAAAAAAATTGTCTAAACTTAATACTTTAATATTACCTGTCCTTTGTTCAATTTACCGTTCGTCAAATTTGTTTACCGCTCGTCAAATTTTTCTTTTTTGAAAAGAATTTTGTATATAGGTTTGGGTTCATATTAAAAAACGCGGAAGCCGAAAAGCGTAAAACAGAGTAGGTAAACTCCTAAATTCATATACAAATGAAAAAAATTAAAATCACAGGGAAACTTTCTCTGAACAAGGAGACAATTACCCAGTTGTCTAAAAACGAAATGGGGCAAATCATCGGAGGGCTGACCCAATTAGTGACCTGCCCTGTTGGTTGCTATCCCACAGGATCAGTAGCTAAATGTTGCCAGCCCACTCAGTATAACACTTGTGGATGCAGTGCAAGTGTTTGCTGTTAAATTAATGAAGCAAACTGTTCAGTCCTCATGGACGACAATGAGCAGTTTGCTTTTAAAAATTGAAACCTGTGTGCTCCTTTCAACTGGCTTTTATTCCGGTGCGCTTTTGCATTCTTTTTCTCCACCAGCACAAAAAAATTGTCTGAATTTAGTACTTTAGTATTACCTGGTACCTGTTCAATTTACCGCTCGTCAAATTTATTTACCGCTTGTCAAATTTTTCTTTTTTGAAAAGAATTTTGTATATAGGTTTGAGTTCGATTAAAAACGCGGAAGCCGAAAAGCGTAAAACAGAGTAGGCAAACCCATAAATTCATAGTACAAATGAAAAAAATTAAAATTACGGGGAAACTTTCCCTGAACAAGGAGACAATTACCCAATTGTCTAAAAACGAAATGGGACAAATTGTCGGAGGAGCAACAGTTTCTAATTGTTGCACAGGATCAGCAGTTAAATGTTGTCAGCCCACAAATTGGAACACGTGTGGAACAGCATGCAGTGCCTGCTGTTAAAATGATAAAGCAAACTGCTCTGATCATCGTTGAAGTTTATGAGCAGTTTGCTTTTTCTTCACCTGCTTAAAAAATTGTTATGCTTAATACTTTAATATTGACTTATCACTGTTCAATTACCGCTTGTCAAAAATAGTTACCGCTTGTCAAATATTGTTTCTGTTTAAAAAAACTTGTATATATGTTTGGCTTCAATTAAAAAACGCGGAAGCTGAAAAGCGTAAAACAGAGTAGGCAACAAATAAATTCATATACAAATGAAAAAAATCAAAATTACAGGGAAACTTTCCCTGAACAAGGAGACAATTACCCAATTGTCTAAGAACGAAATGGGGCAAATAATCGGGGGGCTGACCCAATTGATCACATGCCCTTGCACCGGATCAGTTGCCAAATGCTGTCTGCCCACTAATTGGAACACTTGTCAATGCAGTAACGGCAGCATATGCTGTTAACATCATACGGGCAAACTGTTCTGCTATTCATTATTAATAATAAAGAATGGTTTGCCTGTTTTAATTAAAATATTATGCTCACAGAAATAAAAGACTCAACAGCAACAAAAGCTTTCGAAAATCTTTCGAAAATTTTCCATAATTGGACTACCCAAAATATTACTGAAAGTTCAATTGCATTGCACGGTGACGGGCTTGCTTCTGATATCATGTTCCTGACCGGGATATTCGGTGTAATAAAGGATGACAGGATTGAGGAGTTAATGCAGTCAAAAATTGTTCAGGGTATTTCCGCCATTCAAAAATATAATCCTCAAACCGAATATATTATGTCCACTTTTTGCAGCGGCTATACCGGCTTTGCTTTAGCTGTAAAGCATCTGGTAAAATCTGGTGTGATAGAGTGGGATGATAACCTTCAAAACTTTTTTAAAGATTTAGATGAAACAATTTACCTTTCTGCAATGGATCATTTAAGCAATAAACAAAATTTTGATTTTTTGCACGGAGGTATTGGAAATGCGATTTATTTAATTGATAATATTGAAGAAGGGGCTAACCAGGAATACATAAAGGAAATATTTGATAAGGTTTTTAAAAGTGTCATTAAATTAAACAAAGGAATAACATGGCCTTATATTGATCTTTCAAAAAAAGGTGGAGTTAAATCAATTATTTATAACTCCAGCGTATCACACGGATTATCGAGCATGATTTATTTTTTAACACAAATGGTTAAAAAAGATTTTCCTGATAAAAACGTTAAGGGTCTGCTGAATCAATGTTTGGAAACTGTTTTTTACTATTCAAAAGATAACTTCATTCCTGAAAAGAACAAGAATTTTTTTATAGATACCGGCAGAGATTATGAGTTTGATTTCGGCAAGAGGGTTGCCTGGTGTTACGGTGATCTGGGGATGTGCAGTGTTTTATACCAGGCAGCTGAAGTTTTAAATTCTGTGAACGAATTAAAAGAAAAAATAATAAGCATTTGTTTAGAAACAACAAAAAGAAAGGATTTTGAAGATACTTTTATTGAGGATGCCACATTTTGTCATGGCGCTTCGGGTGTTGCTTATATATATTTTAAATTCTATAAAATAACCGGCAGGAATGAATTCAAGGAAGCGGCTGATTATTGGCTGAAGTATATACTATCAATGGCACACCATGAAGATGATGCGGACGGATATAAAACCTGGGATATGGTTGAACAAAAATGGGAAAAAAAATTTGGGATCCTTGATGGAACAGCCGGTATAGGACTAACCCTCTCAGCATTTATAAAAGATGAACCGGGTGTATGGGACAAAGTATTTTTATTAAGCTGAACTATGGGGCAGAGTAACCTGAAGTAACAAGAAAACGAACAGATGAATAATTTACGGTTTCATGATAAAATAGTTGTTCGTATTCCCAGCCTTCCTGTTACAAGTTCAGAGGCACCTGATCTTTTGGATATTTTTTTAAAAGACAAATTTCTCTCCGAAGCTTTATTCCTGGCTTCACCGGACCTGCATGCAGAATGCGCAAGGTTATTTAATGATCCTGATCATTTCAGCAAAAAGGACGTTGTGCGAATAACGCAATCGCTCTTAAAATATTACTTGCGAATGAAAACCCGGTGCACTCCATTCGGATTATTTGCGGGGTGCGGATGTATTACCTGGGGTACCGAAAACATTATTTCTGTCGAACCGGGTTACAACCGTTATACACGTCTTGACATGCATTTCCAGGGTGCATTGTCTGAATATCTTTCACAGCAAACCAACCTTAAAAACAACCTGCTTTTTTACCCTAATAACAGCTTATATATACTGCATGACAAACTCAGGTATATTGAATATTTTTATTTGGAAAAGAGAAAAGAGTTTAAAATTTCTTCTGTTGACAATTCAGAAATTCTTGAAAAAATATTACAGATATCAAAAAACGGAGTTCTGCTAAAGGATTTAGCAAGTTCAATTACTAATGATGAAATTACATTCGAAGAAGCTTTTTTATTTGTTAATGAATTAACCGATGAACAGATTTTGGTCAGTGAATTTTTTCCGGGAGTTACCGGAACCGATAATTTTGAAATTTTTAAGAGTAGAATCGAGGGACTTGCCGGGAAAAACGATTCAATGCAGGAACTCAGCGAAATACTCAGCAAAATTTCAAAATCTGTTAAAAAGCTGGATGATAAAATTCTCAATGAGACGGAAGAATATGAAAATATTATTAAAACAATTTCTCATTTTAATATTCCGACCGACAAAAACAAGCTCTTCCAGGTTGATCTTATGCGTGAAACGAAAGGTACAATTGAAAGGAGCATAGCTCATAAAATTGTTGAAATAATTGATTTGCTAAAACCATTTTCAATTAATAATAAAAATCAGTCGCTTGAAAAATTCAAAGAGAAATTTTCAGAACGATATGAGGCTAAAGAAATTTGTTTGCCGTTTGTTCTTGATAACGAAACCGGGTTAGGTTATAACAGGCATACGAGTGAGAGTGGTGCCGACAATATACTGGTTGATGATTTGTTTCTGCCGGTGGTAGGCGGCAGCTCTCAAATAGAAGAAAAAGACCGGATTTTATTATCGTTTCTTATTGAAGCATTAAATA
>DATEMK010000394.1:0-14185 GCA_035275625.1 Bacteroidia bacterium | reverse complement strand
TGCAGGAAAATGAACGGACAGAATTAAGAATAGCGTTAGTGGGTTACGGTCGTCCGAGCTTCGGATCAAGCGATGGATACGTAAAGGTGATTACAGAGCTTTCGAATGAGTTTGACCGGTCATCGTATAATTTATTCCAATTGAAAGCCATGATCGAAAAGGGGGACCAGTTTGTACCTAATGCATTGTTTGAAACATTTAAAGAACTCAAATGGAGTAAAGATCCTGCTGCTGAAAAAATTGTTTTTCTCATTGGTAACGGCAGCGTTTATACCGGCTCCATTAATCTTGCTGACATCTGTGAAGAATATAAAAAGAACAACATTCGCATTAACACCATATTTATTTCGCAATCCAAAAGAATCCTTACCCAGCTTGCAGGTTATAAAAAAATTGCATCTGAAACCGGTGGAAAGTTTTGCATCATGGATGCTTCCTCAAGACAAGTTATCAATAAGGCTCCCCAAATTTCACCCCTTGTTTTGGGCCTGAACGATTCGCTGAACAAAACATTTATGTTTTATTCGAAAGATGCAGAGGAAAGAAAAAAATTTCTCTATGAATCGGATAAAAATGCCATGAAATCGGGTAATCAGTATTTTTATTCAAGGATGCTTTATAAGACTTCCACGCATTATGCAGAAGGATATGAACCGTATGATCTTACTGCTTATATAGTCAAAAACAATAAAATGCCTGAACGCATAAATTTGGATTTCCTGGGCAATTCGGAAAAAACAATGAACATTTATGAAATCGAAAAACATGCGCGTCAAAAAGCTGTGGACAGAACCCGGTTGAATGAGGCAATCAGAAATATGTTCAGCAGGATTGACCAAAACGCTTCTCCGGCTGATACTCTTTTAGACAATTTTGTTTTGGGCAGCTATCGTTGAATTCCCTTTTTTTATAAGGATTTGCAGGATTTTTGGAATAAAAATATTTCTTTGTTTTTTTAATTGCTTTTTTATTTACTTTAGCCTTCTCTAAAAAACCAGGCTTATGAAAAAACTTAACTTATTATTATTTCTCGCTATTATTCTTTGCAACCATGCGAATGCACAACAGGATAATCGCATTATGTTTCATAGCGGTGCGGCATTGCCGGCTGCTAATCTTGAACAATTCATCAGTTCCGGGCAACCCGGCACGGCTGAAGTATTTGAAGGGTATTATTACCGTTTCATCCAGTTTAATTCAATACCAACTGATGTGCAGAAAAACGCTGTTTCACAAAGCGGTATTTTGTTGCTTGATTACATCCCGCACAACACATTTATGGCGGCTATTCCGGTAAATTATAATTACAATAATCTTCGTAGTTATAATATCAGGAGTGTAACATCACAACACCCGATCCAGAAAACAAATACTAAACTCCTTGGCATTGCACCCGGTTACGCTGTGAAAGAAAAAGGTTTTGTTGATATTGTAGTTCAATATCAAAAAAACATTTCACCTTTAGCTGCACGGCAAGCCGCGCGTAAATCAGGAACGATTTTAAGCACTTCGGATTTTAATCATACGGTAACAATGCGTGTTCCCGAAAATTCAATTCAAAATATCTCGCAATTGCCATGGGTATTTTACATTGATGCGGTGGCTCCTCCGTCAACTCCGGATGATACAAAAGGAAGAAGCCTTCACCGCTCTAATGTTATTAATTCTGATTATATAATGGGACGCCATTATGACGGATCGGGTGTGGCGGCTGCACTGGCTGATGACGGTGCGGTAGGTCCTCATATTGATTTCACCGGAAGGCTAACCAATCATTTAACAGGTGCGGGAGGAACTCACGGGGATATGACAAGCGGTATTCTGGCCGGAGCCGGCAACCTTGACCCGGTGATGCGCGGAATGGCTACGGGAGTCCAGTTGCATGTATTTGACATCGGGCCTTATCCGCAGATTGTTGATGCGGTTGCAAATTATGCTTCTTATGGAACAGTAGTTTCCTCTACAAGCTATTCACAGGGCTGCAATGAATATACAACCGATACGCAATTTGGTGATCAGACGTTGCACGATAACCAGCAGCTTGAATTTGTTTTCTCTGCAGGAAACAATGGAACCGGTGCTACTTATGGAGATTGTGGTTATGGTGCAGGTCTTCCCTGGGCAACTATAACCGGTGGGTATAAGCAGGGAAAAAATGTTATTGCCTGCGCAAATCTCAGCCCGCTTGAAACTTTAGATCCCAGCAGCAGCAGGGGACCCGCTTCTGACGGACGCATTAAACCTGATATTTCGTCAAACGGACTTGACCAGATGTCAACCGATGAAGGAAATACTTACCAGGTGGGAGGCGGAACGTCTGCTGCCTGCCCGGGCATTGCAGGAATATGCACACAATTAATACAGGCTTATAAAGAACTTAACGCGGCAACTGATGCACCAACGGCTTTGATTAAAGCATGTTTGCTGAACAGTGCCGAAGACATTGGCAATTCGGGACCGGATTATACTTACGGATGGGGACGTGTAAATGCTTTGCGTGCCGTGCAAACTCTTGAGGATGTACATTATCTGAACGCAACACTTTCACAGGGCGCAACCAATACACATTCTATAACTGTTCCTGCAGGTGTGCTTCAAATGCGCGTGATGGTTTACTGGCATGACCAGGGCGGATCACCGTTAGCCGCAATTTCATTAGTGAATGATCTTGATGTGACCGTTACTGACCCGTCTTCCTTTGTCTGGGAACCGTGGGTTCTTGATCCTACTCCAAATGCTGTAACGCTGAATGCTCCGGCAATAAGAGCTGCTGATCACCTGAATAATATGGAGCAGGTTACTATTGACAATCCAGCTGCAGGAAACTATGATGTGATTATAAACGGGTTTGCTGTTCCACAGGGACCGCAGGAATATTACTTAGTGTATGAATTCAGAACCGATGACATTACTGTTACCTACCCGATAGGAGGAGAAGGATTTGTTCCGGGTGAGCAGGAGGTTATAAGATGGGATGCAGTAAAGGGTTTGGGAACTTTCGCACTTGAATATTCAACAGATGATGGTGTTAGCTGGAATCCAATCAGCGCTGCTGTGCCCGCCAATACGCTTCAATATACATGGGCTGTTCCGAATAATGTTACAGGCGAAGCCCGTGTGCGTGTGACCAGGGGAGCTGTGAGCGGTATGAGTGCAGAGAAATTTTCTATCATCGGTGATCCTCAGAATTTGGTTGTTGACTGGGCATGTCCTGATTCTATTCATCTTTCATGGGATGCTGTTGCCGGTGCGGCATGGTATGAAGTAAGCATGCTGGGCGCTATGTATATGGATTCCATCGGAACTTCTCTTACAAATAATTTTGTCGTTACAGGCACGAATCCCGGCAATGAATACTGGTTCAGTTGCCGCGCTGTCCTGCCGAATGGAGTGAAAGGAAGAAGGGCCTATGCAATCAATAAACAGCCGGGAACTTTCCTTTGCCCGTTGCAAGTGGATGTCCAGTTAGAACAAATACTCAGCCCGGGAACGGGATCGTTATTGGATTGCCAGGATAATTCAAATGTGACAGTTTCAATTCAACTGAAGAATACGGGAATCAGCCCGGTTTCTAATGTCCCGGTACATTATACGCTGAATGGGGGCACACCTGTAAACGAAGTATATACAGGAACGTTAGCGTCTCAAGCCACGGCCAACTTTAGTTTTGCTGCAACTATTGATCTGTCTTTGGCAGGAACTTATACTTTGCTGACATGGTCAGATTATACAGGTGACAATAACCTGTTTAATGACACTGCCACTTCTGTTACAAGTGTAATTCCTGGAACTACTGTAGTGATGCCGTTTACTGAAGATTTTGAATCTTCAGGTCTTTGCAATACAGGAGCTGACTGCGAGGTTACCGTTTGCCCGATTGCCAACGGATGGATTAATGAAACCAACATTGACCAGGATGATATTGATTTCAGGGTGAATGAAGGACCCACTGCCTCCGCAGGAACCGGTCCTGATGCGGATCATACGACCGGAACAATTACAGGAAATTATATTTATCTCGAAGCTTCTGGCGGCTGCCTTTTAAGAAGAGCGAACTTAGTTTCACCCTGCATTGATCTTACGGGAGCTGTTGCTCCGCAGATGACCTTCTGGTATCACATGTTTGGCGCTGCTATGGGCTCATTAGAGGTGGATATTTACAGCAATGGAACATGGACAAACAATGTAATCCCCGCTATTTCCGGTAACCAGGGAAACCAATGGCTGCTGGGAACTGTTGATCTTACTGCATACATAGGAGAGATGATAAATGTGCGTTTTGTGGGTGTAACGGGCGCAGATTTTTCGAGCGACCTGGCTTTGGACGATATCAATATTCTTTCCGCTACGGGTATTCATGAAAATAATTCTGTCAATACGATTTCTATTTCTCCGAACCCATCCTCCGGCTTGTTTAATTTAAATGTTCATACCATTAAAGCAGAAAAGCTGGAAATAGCTGTTACGGATATGAATGGAAGAACGGTCAGCAGCAGTGAAACAGAAGTTTCGGGCACCTATACTTCACGGATTGATTTGAGAAATTATGCAAAAGGAATTTATTCTGTTATTGTAAAGACTGACGGCAGTGTTTACAGAACAAGAGTGGTGATATTGTAAAACCTGTTTTATTACAATGGAAACGCCCCGGAGAGATTCGGGGCGTTTTTATTTTTCACATTACTAAAAAGTAAATTTTTAAAAATAAAAAAAGCCGAAAAAAACTTTTCGGCTCTACCTAACCCGCTGCAAATTTCAATATTGAAGATAAAGATTTGATGAAAAAATTGTTAAGTTAATTTTAAATCTTGCCGGAAGAAAGGATGATGTTAAATCAAGAAGATGGCCGAAGGCCTGGTTAAAAAAAGCCCGAAAAACTTTGCAGTTATACTAATCTAACCTCATCAAATGCAACAGCAAAACTCTGTAGTTTCAAGATTTTGCCTGCGCCAGTTGGTTAATCTTTAAGTGATGGCTGATATGAAATTGTAATTTTCTATTGAAGCTTTTTTCTTGTCCTTAACAGAATCATCTTTTTTAGATGCTTCCATGAGCAACATACCGATAGTGACAAGGAATGAAGCAATCACAATTGCCCAAATCAACCATTCAAGATACTTTTTTATATTGTGCTTTTTCTTTTTTTTCCTGCGCCTTTTAAGAGGAGGAAAACCATTTGCCTGACCGGGAATGTTAATCTTATGCTGAACCTGCTGACTGCTTGTTTTTTTTTCAGACATTTTATTAAATCTATCCTGCAAAGCTAAAATTCTCTTTTCAAATATTCAGTTAACCGCTTAAAATATCATGCATTTATCTTACAAAGATTCCTGATCCGGGCAGGCGTTGATTATAATTGGAGGACGTCCTTTTCCACACGAATAAATAAAATGAAAGCGGGTAAAAAAATAAGCCGGGAAAAATTTCCCGGCTTACAATCCAAATGAAATATTAATTTCTTTTTTTAAAATGTGAGGTTTAAATCTGAAACCTAAATCTTATTTTCCTTCGAGCTTTTTAATAACTCCTTCTATTCTTGATTTCTGATCGGCAGGCGCTTTTGCAAGAGCGGTTTTATAATTTGTCAAAGCATCTTTTGTGTTCCCATCCATGTCATACCCTTCGCCAAGGCTGTCATATACGTTCCATGAATCCGGGTAACGTTTTACGTTAGTTTTAAAAATTTCTATTGCGTCTTTAACTTTTTTCTGGCCGAGGAGATCGTAACCATATTGGTTCAGCTGTGTTTCGTCAGCAATCGTCATGGCTTTTTTTGATAAAGCATCCGCTTCTGCTGTTTGTCCTTTCAGCGCAAGCAGCTTTGATTTCACCATCAGGTTGCCGAATTTTTCCTGTGTTTGAATTGATTTATCTGCCCATTTCATTGCATCATCAAGATGAATATTATTATTAAGGCAATATCGTGCTGCCTGCAAAGGGGCTTCCCAGGTAAACCCGTCAGCGCCTCTCAATTCGTTTTTCATACTTTGATAAACAACTTCTTTTACATCCACATCAATCTTAAATGGAATTTTCAGCTTTTCCCATCTCAACGAAACCGTTGTTGTTTTATTAGTGCTTTCAGTAAACTGGTAGCTGAGCCAATCCTGGAATTCTGCAGCGACAGGTTTTACATTTACGCGCAGTGCATCTTCATTTTTATCATAAAAAAAACTTCCCCACGAAATAAAATTCTTTGAAAAGATAATAGTCCATTCATTTTCCGTGGGAATCATGTGCAGTCCGTAAGTTCCTGCTGAAAGGGGTTTGCCTTCGACCATTACCTCATTCGTAAATGCAATGGTTGTATTTTCATTTGCACCGGCACGCCATACTTCGTTATAGGGAACAAGCTCACCCCATACTTTTCTTCCTTTTATCAAAGGACTGTGATAAGAAATTGTAATGTCAGTTAAACCGATGCGTTGCATCACCATTGCTTCCTGGCTGGCTTCGGGCAGGGTCAGATTTTGTGCATTTATTCCAAACGGAATGACAAATAATAAAATGAGATTGAATAGTTTTTTCATAGTTGTTAATTTTCAGGATTAAACATCAGGAGAAATTAAATTTTCAGACTGCTAAAATAATCTGCAATTGAACCGGAAATAAAAAGTGCCCATGTGGTATTGATGTGATAAAAACATGTGGTATTGATGTAGGTAAAATAAAAAAATCCTTCCCTTATTGCAAGGAAGGATTATGTTTAATAAATGTTATATTCAGAAACTCCGCAAGAACTAATTTTTCCTTATCAAGGTAATTGTTCCGTTCAAATCATATTCTTTATCAATTGCATGAGCAGTTATAATGTAAAAATACGTTCCGTCTGGAGCCGCTTCGCCATTTTTGGCAACGCCATCCCACACATCAAACTCTCCGTCTAATCCGCCACCGGTATAATTTCTCTCAAATATTTTTTCGCCCCAGCGATTGTAAACTTCAGCGTTTAAACTGATTATGCCCATTGCTGTGAATCTCCAGAAATCATTATGATTGTCTTTATTGGGAGTTAATACATTGTAAACAATGAGCGAAGAATTCGTTTTGATGGTGAAAAACGCAGTGTCAGTGCAGCCGTTGGTATTTGTAACAACAAAGTACCCGTTATAAATTCCTCCGGATGCGTACGTATGTGTTGCATTTTGAGTTGTTGCTGAAGATCCGTCACCGAAATCCCATATGTACATCTGACCGCCTGTGCTGTTGCTGGTAAAGTTTACAAGAGCGCCATTAGATGAATCAATGCTAATGATTGCCTGTGGGGAAGGCAGTACGGTTATTTCTACTGAATCAAGCGTTGAACAATTTCCGTTACTTGCAGTCACAAAATAATAGGTGCTTGAATGTGGTGTGGCAACAGGATTTGAAATGGAAGAATTACTTAATCCCAAAGAAGGCAACCAGCTATAAGATGTTCCCGAAGAACCTCCTGAAACTGATAATGACACTGAATTCCCGTCACAAATAGTTTCATCAGGGGTTACAGAAATAACGGGATAATTATCCACATTGACTGTTACAGAAGCTGTTGCCTGGCAACCGGCCAGGTCTGTTACTGTAATTGTATAAGTAGTTGTTGAACCCGGGCTTACCTGCTGTGAGGAAGATGTTGCGCTGTTGCTCCAATTATATGTAAAACCAGGTGTTCCGCCCGCAGCAACTGCTGTAATAGTTGTTGACTGACCGGAGCATATCGTAACGTTGGAACCTGCGGTAAGGGTAATTGCAGGATTCTGACTAACAGTTACTGTACCCGAAGCGGTGCAATTACTTGCATCGGTAACCGTTACAGTATAAGTGCCGGCAGCGATACCTGTGATGGAGGAGCTTGTTGAGCCATTTGACCATGAATAACTGTAAGGCGGAGTGCCCCCGTTTGTTGATGCAATAGCAGCGCTACCTGTATTACTGTTTGGACATGAAGCAATAGATGTTGAAGTGAAAGAAACCGGTGTAAACGGAAGGATGGTTGCTGTCGCAGTTGCTGAACATTGATTAGCATCCGTTGCGGTTACTGTATAAGTGCCTGCCGCCAATCCTGTAATTGACTGTGAAGTTGCTCCATTTGACCATTGGTAAGTATAGGATCCGGAGCCATTTCCTGCAGTTGCCAGGATGGTAGCCAGTGATGTGGAATCACATGCCGATTGGGATACCTGCGTAGTAACAGTAACTGTTGATGTAAGCTGGGGGATCACAACAGTTACTGTTTGCATACAGTTGTTGGTATCTGTAATTAATACAGTGTAAGTTCCTGCATTCAGATTTACAGCAGTAGAATCGGTTCCACCGGAAGGAGACCATATATAAGAATATGGACCGGAATTTCCATTAACGGTTACAGTACCCGAACCTCCGGTTCCGGCACAATTTGCGATGGTCGTTGTGGAAGTAACCGTAAAAGTTGCGATTGCATTTATCGTGATGGTATCTGTTACACTGCACCCGTTTGAATCAGTAACCTGGACAATATAAACTCCCTGGCTGAGCCCGGTTGCATTAGGGCCTGTGCTGACGGGTGGTGTCCATACATAAGTATAAGGTGGTGTTCCGTTTGCGGCAACCGTGGCAGATCCGTTGTTTCCCCCGCAGGTTTCATCTGTGGAGGTATAGGTAACATTCAGAGCCGGAACAGTTGTAATCGTCCAGGAATCTGTTTTTGTGCAGCCTGAAGAATCCGTAACGGTGAGTGTATACGTACCAATAGCCAATCCTGAAATGGAACTTGTTGTAGCCCCTGTGCTCCATAAATAATTATAGGGAGCAATCCCGCCATTGGCATTTGTAGTTATAGAGCCCGTTGTGACAATACCGCAGCCGATTCCGACTACTGAAGCATTGAGGTTAATTTCCTGCGGTTGCTGAATTTGAAGATAAACAGTTTTCTGGCAGCCGCTCGAGTCCGTTACTATCACTGAATAAATTCCCCCGATAAGTCCTGTCACGCTTTGTGTTGTTGCACCATTGCTCCATAAATAACTATAAGGCGGATAGCCTGAAGCCGGAGTTACAGAAGCAGCACCGGTTGAGTCCCCGAAGCACGTTGTAATATCAGTAGTAACTACTGTCGGCACTGTTACTGTACAGTTTGCAATGCAATAATTCAAAGTAATCGGGGGATCAACACAGCCGGGTTGTGTCCATGAGCCCGCCAGGTCATCACCATACGCAGTGGCTCCGATCTGGCCGGAAACCCCTGCAGCACCAGCGCTTACAGTGACCTGATAACAAAATACCCAGGAATAAACCGCACAGTTATCCCCAAAATTGTTACCAGGCATGCTGTCAATTGCAAATAAAGGCGGACCATTTTGCGAATCATAAAAAAAACCCGCACCGAATGTAATTCCTGAATTAACGCTGGTACAGGTTGTATACCAATCCCAAAATCCCATGCCATCACAACTTAGCGGAATAGAAACCGGGGCGAGAGTTGTAGAATCCCATCCGGGTCCTAAGAGGGGCACAACTCCGCAAAGCCAGTCAATACCGTTTTGTGCATAATCATTTATGGTTACGCAAACTGTTACCGTTGTTCCGGGAAAATAACAACCGGTGAAAGGATCAGGCGGGGGAGATATAGTGATTGAAGAACTTCCTATGCAGGGCCCTGTTTGAGAATAGACAAAGCCTGTAAGTAAAATAAATGCGAAGAGTGTAAATAGTTTTTTCATGTGATCATCTTTTGAATTTGAATCGAAACAAAATTACAAAATTTTATCAGAAACATTTTGTCACAGTAATGATGCTGATTCAATCAAAAAGGTTGCATGGATAAATAAATAAAATAAGCTGTCTTAAAAAAAGACAGCTTATTTGTATTTATCAGGAAGAAATAAAATTAGTTCTTTATGATTCTTGTAATATAAGTTTTATCTGGCATAATTAATCTTGCAACATAAAGCCCCGGTTTAACATCTTTTGTTTTCCAAACATGGCTTTTGCTTCCGGCATTCAATTCAATCATTTTAATTAATGACCCTGATGAATTAATTACTTCTATTTTAAAGCTGTTTTTTGTACTGACATTAATGTTAAATAGAATTTCATTTGAGAAGGGGTTAGGCTGTGCATTAAAGCTCTCTGATGCATCTTCCGCTATTCCTGGATCCGGATCAATTTCCCTCAGGCTTAATCCATTTCCTGGACGGTTTGTAGCAACTTTATATCCTATAAAATCTTTGTTGGCATCATAAAATTCGTACTGAACTGCAGCGGAACTGGATGATGGATTCTTTAAAAATCTACCGTCAATTGAGGATATTTTTTGGTCGCCATTTAAATTTCCTGCACAGGTTCCTTCATTTACAAAAGAAAATAAATTAAATAAATTAACGCCATTAAGAAACGTAGAGGCAATAATATCTTGATCCACTCCTCCTAATGTACCCTGATTTCCACACGTAGCATCACCTGCAGTCCAGGCAACAACATACTCGTTTGTTGAAGTATCGCGATAGGTAACAACCGGGTCACTATTATAATAAGGTTGAAGGGAATAAATGATATTATTTAAAATAAAAGGGACAGCAGTATTAATTGAACCATTATGTTTACTCCAATTTAATATTCTTGAATCGCACGTGACAGGGCAAGTGCAAAGTTCAGTGGAACCTCCGATGACGACTTGAAAATCGGCTTTTGCCGCTGTGGTTAATACATGCGGGCAAGCAATTCTTGGTCGTTGTCCATAAACGGGATTTCCATTGAAGCTCAAATTGTAATAATTGAGCGTGTTGAGAGTGTCGGGGACTTTGCAATAGCCGCTTTGTTTAGCAATTACCTCGCTTTTTATTGAAAATGAATTGGGATCGAACCATTGCTGAAACCATGTAAATGTTACAACTTCACTGTCTGAGAGGCATACATCGGGATATAAATTCATTTCAAGTATGTGAGAGGAGTTTGTGATCTGCGAAACTAAATCACCCTGTATCAGACTATTTGCAACAATGTGGTTTAAACAAGTTCCTGATGTTCCGTCTATATTGCCATAAAGCGAATATATATCACCTCTTTGAACGCTTACTGTATTAGTTGTACTGAATGGTGAACCTACTGTAATGGTAACCTGCGAATGATATATTTTGTGCCAGGTTATTACCACTTTCCCATCAATGTTTACATCAATATTAGGATTTGCAGTGGTATCATTAGTTGCACCGCAAAAACCGCTGACATTAGGGTTAGCAGGGAAAGCCGTACCGGTCCATAAATAGGATCCCCAAAATATCTGACGGATATGTGCTCCTGAAACAACTTCTCCAACTACCATTGCGTAAATGTTGCCGTTATAATTTTGAACAACCACATCGGGATCATGAAGGGTTGAGCTTATCGCAGTAATTGAGGTAAACGGACAATTACCAACAGTCGTAGCATTAGCATGATCCCATCCAAGTGAGGCCAAAGTACCATCCCATACCCAAACACGCATTCTATTAGTAGATGCCCCCTCGAAAATACAGGCTGTACCTGTGTTTTGAACGCCAGAAGTAATCGTATTAGTTCCGGGACAGTTGCCAGCTCCTGTTGAGGTTGGCAAAGAAATTCTGTCATTAGTTGTTGATAATGTTTGCGAATTCACATTTTGTCTGGTTGTAAACAATACGGCTAAAACAAATAGCCATTTAAAGATGTTTTGATTTTTCATGATTTTTAAATTTAAATTGTAATTATTAAATAATGCTTAGATTTTCTCTTCACTTTTGCAAAAGCTCTAAGGCGCCTTTAAATCTTCTGATTGGTGTAAAAGAATATGTAAAAGAACAGGAACATTATGATCATTTTTTAAATTTGTGTTACTTTATTTTTTTATTACATCTTCTGAATTTTCTTATCAATCTGTAAACAGTAATTTTTGCAACACTGTTTTCCTTCGCTATTTTAGCAATTGATTTTTTCTGGTCATAAGATGTTTTTATCTTTTCATATTTAAGAAATCTTTTAAGGCTTATTATTGAAATTTTTTGTGAACCTAATATTTTGTACAGCTCATCAATTTTTTTTTCTCCTCCAAGGATTTCAATGAGGTCTTCATACTTTTCTGAATTCATAACGCTGTTTTTAAAAAACAATAAGTAATAAATATTTAATCGAATGCTGATTATTTTAAAATGAAATTTCGCGGAGCGATCCTCTCAACGTCATTCAACATTTTTAATGAAAAGAGTATGAACTTATCGTCTGAGGTAACGATAGTTAATACTTGAAAAATATTAATGTAAATATAGTTAGAGAAAAGTTAAAAAGCTTTATTGTTAAAAACTTTTTTAATTTTTTTTTAAATGTAATAGATTTAAATTTTAGATGTTGAACGCCAGTTTTAAAAATGAATTCATTTCAAAACATCTGGAATACTGCGGACATGCGATGTCAATTAAAACTGTAATCAATATCAGCAGGCTTGCTCCTGGTATTAAAAAAATCAAACAAATTCGTTCAATTACTGATCGCCTGCAGCGGTGACCGATTGTTAAAAACCTGCTGAATTATTTCAAAATACTGGTCGGAAGGCATTTCATAAGCGCTTTCTTCGGAGGGAAAAAGCACAAAGCTGTTTTCAGAAAACGCGCTCAGGGTTTTTAAGAGCCCGTCTAATTTCCTGATTTCACTAAGCGTTTTCGATTCCAGCATAAATTTATACCAACTAAAAAGTTTCCCGAAAATAAATACTTTTTGAATAAAAACTAAAAATATATCAATTATTTATTAACAGATATTTGGGAGTAAAAATTTGTGCCAACCAAAAAAATATTGAGCTGCGTTTCTATTGTTTTTCACCCAGGTCATCAAAATCAACATCTGAAAAACGATTTCCTTCAGAGGGCGGAGGAGAACTGTTGTCCTCGTTTTTAGAACGGATAAAACTGACCACTTCATTGAGCCCTTCGCTGAATTTATCAAAGTCCTCTTTGTATAAAAAGATTTTATGCTTTTCAAAATAGGGTTTTTCTCCTGCGGCTCCGAATCGTCTTTTGCTCTCTGTTATGGTGAGATAATATTCATTCGCCCGTGTTGATTTTACATCAAAAAAATAAGTTCTTTTTCCCGCTCTCACGGCTTTTGCGAAGATCTCTTCACGGGGTTCTCTGTTGTCAAATTCTGCCATATAACGGTTTTTAGTACGCCAAATATAAAATAAATCTTTAATTCAGGCTAATGTTTGAAAAAAAGTCCTTTTTTATGAAAAAGCGCTATTGGTAATATTTAATTTTGTTTTTGTAAAATTGGTCATTGGTCATTGTAAATTACTCCTCCTATGTGTCGTATGATCGCCAAAGCAAGCATTCAGGAAACATCCGTCATGGATGAAATGCTGAACTGTCCTTATTCGCTCCAATATTTATCAGCACACGGACGACAGCCGGATGATCCTTCAAAAAGAGGCCATCACCGGGATGGCTGCGGAATGGCATTCATTCATCATGACACTACCGAAATTCATAAGCGTGACCGCGAACATGCCTGGGATGACTCGTACATACAAACGGTCAAAGAAGCGCGCTCAAAACTTTTTATCGCTCACAACAGGCTTGCTTCGGCAGGACTTGAATCAGGAGCAAAAGCTTCACATCCTTTTGAAATTTTCGCGCAGGGCAGCATGTATGCTTTTTCGCACAATGGAACCATTTACAATTTCGTGGATGAAGCAAAAAAAAGAAACACCTCTGATTCATTTATTTTTCTCGAACATCTTATTTCTAAAACAGAGCCTAATGATGATGAGGCGGTAATTAAAAGAATAATTACCCTTGCACAATCATCCGAATATAGTTCAATGACTGCTTTTTTGCTTGCGCCTGATCATTTGATGATATGGAGGATTTTTAATGAAAAGGATAAAGCAAAACTCCGGAAAAGGATTTTGTATTATACCATGTACATGAAACTTTCAAAAAATAATATCGTGTTTTCTTCCGAACCTTTGGATGACGATGGCTGGACGCTGATGCCGGAGAATTCGTTCATTTCCGTCAAACCATCCGGCTCTCATCTTCAAATGAATTATCGCTTGCTTTTCTGATAATGGTAAATAAAACCAATCTTCAGTCAATTATGAAAGAGCTTGAATCGCACCAGGCAACTCTGGTGGCCGTTTCAAAAACAAAATCTGCAGGGATGATAAAAGAGGCGTTTGATTGGGGGCAAAAAATTTTCGGTGAGAATTATGTCCGGGAAT
>DATEMK010000393.1:0-4669 GCA_035275625.1 Bacteroidia bacterium | reverse complement strand
TTCCATTTATGAACTGCTGAAAGACCCGGTATTTCATATTTTGGTTTTTAGCAGAGAAAATTCTGAACAGGGAAAAATCGCTTCACTTGAAAATTTTTCCAGGCAAAATTATCCCGGTCTTTTTAAAATTGTCCTTATCGCTTTTAACGAAGAAAACAAAGAGGCATTTGAAAAATTTGGAATAAAAAACCTGCTGATCTGTATGGTGCGACCCGATAACTATGCCGGGTATTTGAATGATAAAATAAATCTGGAGGAGATGAAATTGTACCTCGAAAAACAATTAAGCTTTAACCTTTCATCCTGATTATTTCGCTTCCTTATACCGTTTTGCTGCTTCCTCCCAGTTCACCAGGTTCCACCATGCAGCAACATAGTCAGCACGCTTGTTTTGATAATGCAAATAATAAGCATGTTCCCAAACATCCAGGCACAGGAGGGGAGTGCCTGTTAATTCTGAAACATCCATCAGCGGATTATCCTGGTTGGGTGTCGAGCCAATGTTCAACTTTCCATTTTGCGTAACAAGCCATGCCCATCCTGATCCAAAACGTTTCATTCCCGCATCATTGAATTTGTTTTTAAACTCATCAAAGGTTCCGTAGGCAGCATTGATTGCATCAGAAATTTCGCCCGATGGAGTTCCGCCACCGCCCGGCTTCATTATTTTCCAGAACATGGAATGATTCCAATGACCGCCCCCGTTGTTTCGAATGGCAGGAGGAAGCGAGGAAACTTTCATCAATAGCTCTTCCAATTGTACGTTTGCCATTTTGTTTTCAACCAACGCCTTATTCAAATTCGTGACATACGCAGCATGATGCTTGTCATGGTGTATCTGCATAGTCATTGTGTCAATGTGGGGCTCCAGCGCAGCATAATCATAGGGAAGCGCAGGCAATTTAAATGGTGATGTTTCAACCGGTGCAATTATATTTGAAAAAACTTTATTTCCAAACATAGAAATGCCGGCAGCGCCAACGGTAAGAATTGCGCCTTTTTTAATAAAATCTCTCCTGTTGTTTTTATTTTTCATAATATTAAATTTTTGTGTATTATCAACGAATACGAATCTTTACGAATCAACGAATTGTGAAGATTGGTATTCGCTGATGGTTTATTGCAAGTAGATCAGCACTTCGTTTTTTTCCACAGCAGCTCCTTTCTTAACAACCACTTTTCTGACTATTGCATCTGCCACGGCTTTCAACGTGTTTTCCATTTTCATGGCTTCAAGTGTTATTAACACATCTCCTTTTTTAACCGTTTGACCGTCTGCAACATTTACAGCCACTACCAATCCCGGCATGGGAGCTTTAAGGTCATTCACTTTGTTCGAGATCATTTCGTCCATGCCAAGGCGATGAAGCAATTCATCATATTGATCTTTCAGGTGCACGGAGTAATTGTTATTGTTCACACGCAGTTCCACCTTTTTTTCATCCGCATTTATTCGTAACACTTCAATACTATAAGAACGATGATTTTGAATAACATGAAAAGAACCTTCTTTTAATTTTAATAAATCAATTTTTATTTCTTCTCCGTTCACCAGGAAAATACCGGGGGATTTTCCCTGTTTTATTTCGAATTCTCTGTCGTTTACTTTCGCTTTATACATAAGGCAAAGGTAGATGATTTTAAAACCTTACCTTTGTGTTCATAAATAATTTTCTACAGGAAGAAAACCACCGTTCTTCTTTTCTAATTTCGACACTCATTTTTTACAATGACTCCAACAAAAAGCAAAAACAATTTTTTGCAAGAATCACTCGGAAAAGCCATTCTTGAAATTTTTAAAAAACACCCTTACAAAGCTTTTAATCACAAGCAGGTTTTTAAACAACTGCTTAGTATTTACGGAAATAAAATTTCTGATTTCATACATCCTGCAAATACAAAACCTGAAACACGCGAACAAATAATCAGCTTGCTGCAGCAATTGCTTCAGCAGGGGGAGGTGATTGAAATGGATTATGGCAAATACAAATTATTCCCGCAGGAATCTTTTGCAGAAGGAAAAATTGATATTACATCAACGGGCGCTGCATATTTGACTAACGAAGATTATGAGGATGACATTTACATCGCACCGAAAAATGTAAACAATGCTTTGAACGGTGATAAAGTAAAAGTGCTGCTCTCTGCAAAACGGGAAGGAAAAAGGATGGAAGGAGAAGTGATAGAAATCCTGGAAAGAGCAAAAACAGAATTTGCCGGGCTGGTGCAGGTATCTCCAAAATTTGCATTCCTGGTTCCTGACAGCAATAAAATGAATGTGGATATTTTTATTCCCCTGTCCCTGCTTAACGGAGCCAGGCATGGAGAGAAGGCTGTAGCGGCTATAACCGAATGGTTACCCGAAGCAAAAAATCCAACGGGGGAAATTATTAAAGTGCTCGGAATGCCCGGGGAAAATAATGCTGAGATGGATGCGATTCTTGTTGAATATGGTTTCCCTCTGCAGTTTCCCGCAATGGTGGAAAAAGAAGCGGAAACTATTCCTTATGAAATTACTGGTGATGAAATAAAAAGGAGAAGAGATTTCCGGAAAGTCACCACGTTCACGATTGATCCTGCGGATGCCAAAGATTTTGATGATGCGCTTTCGATAAAAGATTTTGGAAACGGCAGATGGGAAATCGGGGTGCATATTGCAGATGTATCCCATTACGTACAACCCGGAACAGAACTGGAAAAAGAAGCCTACAACCGTGCAACATCCATTTATCTTGTAGACAGGGTGATCCCGATGCTTCCTGAAAAATTATCCAATAACGTGTGCTCTTTACGGCCGGATGAAGAGAAATTATGCTATTCTGCAGTTTTTATTTTGGATGAAGATGCAAATGTTCTGGAAGAATGGTTTGGGAGAACAATTATTAAATCGGATAAAAGATTTTCTTACGAAGAAGCACAACAGGTTATTGAAACAGAATCGGGCCCTTTGGCAAAAGAAATACTTCTTTTTGACAGGCTTGCAAAAAAATTAAGGGCAGAACGTTTCCGGAAAGGAGCGATCAGTTTTGAAAAGGTAGAGGTGAAATTTAATTTAGATGAAAAAGGCCATCCGCTCGGAGTTTACATTAAAGAGAGTAAGGATGCTAATAAGCTGATTGAAGAATTCATGCTTCTTGCAAACAGGAAAGTTGCGGAGTTTGTAGGAAAAAAGGGAAGTCAGCAGTCAGCAGCCGGCAGCCAGCATATCCAGGATGGAAAAAAAACTTTTATTTATCGAGTACATGATGTTCCATCCGGTGACCGCCTTGAGAATTTTGCACAGTTTGCAGGAAAGTTTGGATACAAAATCAAAACGGATTCTGAAAAGGAAATTTCCCAGTCGCTCAATCAACTCATGAAAAATATTCATGGTAAGCCGGAAGAAAATGTTTTGGAACAATTAGCAATCCGTACTATGGCAAAAGCCATTTACACGACAGAAAATATCGGGCATTACGGATTGGCATTTGATTATTATACCCATTTTACTTCACCCATCAGAAGGTACCCTGATGTAATGGTGCACCGCCTGCTTGATCACTATTTGCGGGGAGGAAATTCAGTTGCGCAGAAAGACTATGAAGTAAAATGCAAGCATAGCACAGATATGGAAATTCTTGCATCAGAGGCGGAGCGCGCATCTATCAAGTACAAGCAGGTGCAATTCATGACTGGAAAATACGGACAGGTATTTGACGGGATAATTTCAGGAGTTACAGAATGGGGAATTTATGTGGAGATTGTGGAAAATAAATGTGAAGGATTAATCCGCCTGCGTGATATCGGGGATGATTTTTATGAATTTGATGAAAAGAATTATTGCATAAAAGGATTGCGGACAAAAAGAGTTTTTCGTCTCGGTGATTCGATAAAAGTAATTTTGAATAAAACGGATTTAGTGAAAAAGCAAATTGATTTTGCTTTGTATGGTTCTGAAGCAGGAAAAAAACCGTCCCTTCGTTCAGAAGACAGGTATGGAAGAAGGCAGGAAAAAAAAGTGGACAGAACAAAACAAAAAAAATATTTTTCCGAAAAGAAAGGGAATAAGAAAAGGAGATAAAATTATTTGCCAAACAATTTTTGAACTTCAGAATATAATTTCTTTTTTCTTCCATAATAATCAATCGCACTCCACGAAATTCCTGGCCAGCAATCATTCAATTGCCAGAATAAGCTTCCCATGCAATAGGGTTGGGCTCTGAGGTGTGCTTTAATTCCTTTGCTGATTCCTTCTGCCTGCAATTGCTGGCTGCGTTCAACAAATTCAGGAAATCCCACTGTATCCGAACCAGGAACAGTTCCATATTCACGTTTCATATACGTTTGGATAATCTCGTTTCCGCGTGAATGCTTCTGATGTGATTTCATCACTGCAGAATTTATGGTGCGATCGCTGTCAACAGTAAAACTTTTTATTGTTTCCATACCGGGATAAGACTGAAAACCGAACTCGCTCATAAAGCGCGGAACCTTTTTTTCATAATTTTCAAATGGTTCTCCATCGTGCCACACGAACCAGTTATGCGCATCACCTTCTTTAGCATGCCGCGCATCTCCTCTTCCAAATTTTGGTGAAGTTTCCCAATAAAAAGAAGCAGAATATTTTTTTACTGCATTTGGTAAAATATCATCAAACAATTTCTGATAACCATTCCAGATTTCTATTCTC
>DATEMK010000392.1:0-4047 GCA_035275625.1 Bacteroidia bacterium | reverse complement strand
TCATTTTCCCTGCAACAAAAAAATAACCGGCATAGAACATTGTTCAAAAGTTTACGTTCAAAGTATTCGTTATCCTTCTGGAAAAATTAATTTTACATCAGTAAAAAAATACATCATGGAAACAAAAACCAAAGCAGGCCTGAAAGGCGGAGAATTTATTATCAGGGAATCAAACGCACAGGACATTTTTATTCCCGAAGAGTTCAATGAAGAGCAGCGCATGATGGCCTCCACTGCGCAGGATTTTTTAAACAAGGAAGTGAATGGCATTCATGACCGCATTGATGCACAGGAACCCCGGCTTATGGTGAGCCTGTTGGATAAAGCGGGTGAATTAGGCTTGCTTGGCATTGCTGTTCCCGAAGAGTATGGCGGTTTTGGAAAAGACTTTCTCACCGGCATGTTGATTACTGAAGTGCTGGGAGCCGGACATTCTTTTTCTGTTTCAATGGCTGCTCATACCGGGATCGGAACGCTGCCTATTTTATATTTCGGCACGAAAGCGCAGAAAGATAAGTATCTTCCCTTACTTGCAAACGGGAAATGGAAAGCATCTTATTGCCTTACTGAACCCGGTTCGGGTTCGGATGCGCTTGCCGCGAAAACAAAAGCCGTTTTATCGGATGATAAAAAATTTTATATCCTGAACGGACAAAAAATGTGGATCACCAATGCAGGTTTTGCCGACCTGTTTATTGTTTTTGCGCAGGTGGACGGAGATAAATTTACCGGGTTTATAGTAGAGAAAACTGATCCCGGTCTAACGCTTGGCGAAGAAGAGCATAAAATGGGCATCAAAGGTTCATCCACAAGACAGGTATTTTTTTCTGACTGCAAAGTTCCTGTTGAAAATGTGCTCGGTGAACCGGGAAAAGGGCATCTCATTGCATTTAATATTCTGAATATAGGTCGTGCCAAGCTCGCTGCGGCTACGTTAGGCGGAGCCAAAAAAGTGTGCAGCCTTTCCATCAGCTATGCCAATCAGCGGGAACAATTCAAGCTGCCGATTTCAAAATTCGGAGCCATCCGTTATAAGCTGGCTGAACAGGCAATAAAAATTTTTGCGCTTGAATCTACTTTGTACCGCGTAAGCTCTATGATTGATGATAAAGAAAAAGAAATGCTTGCTTCCGGAATGGATTTTTCGAGATCATTATTAAAAGCGGCAGAGGAGTTTGCGGTGGAATGTGCCATCTTAAAAATTGCCGGTTCCGAAACTTTGGACTATGTGGTGGATGAAGGCGTGCAGGTATATGGCGGTTACGGGTATAGTACCGAATACCCGATGGACAGGGCCTATCGCGATTCGCGCATCAACCGCATTTTTGAAGGAACGAATGAAATAAACCGTTTGCTTATAGTAGATATGATTTTAAAGCGCGCCATGAAAGGAGAACTGGACCTGATGACGGCTGCCACGAATGTTCAGAAAGAATTAATGGGCATTCCTGAATTCGGCAACGGTGATAATGCATTGTTTACTGCCGAGAAAAAAGCAATTGTGGATATGAAAAAAGCATTGCTGATGGTGGCTGGCGCGGCAGTGCAAAAGTATATGATGACACTCGCTAAGGAACAGGAAATACTGATGAATATTGCCGACATGGCAATGGATATTTTTCTTTCTGAATCCATTCTTCTCAGGATTGAAAAGTTAGTTGGTCTGCAGGGCGAAGCATCCTGCGCAACCAAGCTCGATATGATGCGTGTTTTTATTTCGGATGCTGTTGAACGTGTCGGCTATAACGGGCGAACTGCCATTAATTCTTTTGCCGAAGGCGATGAGCAGCGCATGATGCTCCTTGGCTTAAAACGTTTTACTAAATATGGACCCATCAATACAAAAGATGCAAGGCGCAGGGTGGCGAAGGAATTGATTGATGCGAATGAGTATTGCTTTTAACACGCAGTCGTCATTCAGAGCTTGTCCCGATTTTTCATCGGGAAGGAAACTTGTCACTTTGAAATAACTCAGGAACTTATTTTGATAAAAGCCATTGAAGGATTGAATTCTTTTATCAGATCAAGTTTTTTATTTCGTGAAAGATCTTTGATTTCTTTTTCTCTTTCTATAGCTGAGATAATGGATGGAAAACGTTCATAAAAAATCAGCTGGTAACAAAAATACTTCCCTGCAAAAGTTTCTTTTTTTCCTTTTATTGGCATAATGTTCATCCAGTCTTCTTTTTAAATCATTTGTGACTCCTGTATAAAAAGTTGTTGTCTATCATTTCAAATTAACTTTACGGTTAATTTAATTTTCTGCTTTGATGTGACAAGTTTCCCCCTGAATGACGATAGGACTTACTCTTTCAAAATCTTCCTCACCATCCGTTCTCCACACGCATTCACATCAAGCAAATAAACCCCTTTTGAAAGAAAACTCAAATCAATTGTTTTTGTGTAAGGGCTACTGGGATTATTTTCCTGTTCAGTTAAAACTGTTTGACCTAAAATATTTTTAATTGTAAATGTTGCTTGGTTTATATTTTGTTTTGTGAATGTTATTGAAATTTCAGAAGTAAATGGATTAGGGTAAATGGAAATACCATCGGGATGCTTCACATTTTCTATTCCGGTAACATTATCAAGTTTGGCAATAAATATATCACTGGTATAAAAAATTCCGGAACTTATTGCATTTATTAAAACAACGTTCCCAAAAGCAATGGAGTGACTATAAAAATATCCCGCCACATGCACATTGGCGGAAGCATCCAGAGCTATGGACACAGAACCATCAGTATTAGTACCTCCCATAGACACTGCCCATACAAAATTGCCGGATGGGTCTAATTTGGAAATGTAGCTGGTATAAATTCCGAATGAATTCAAGAAATAGGTTCCTGCACCCGGATCAAAATCGGCTGTCGCCCGATACGCACCAGTAGTATATATATTTGCGGCAGCGTCAAGAACTATAGAAATACCCCCATCGTCATCTGGTCCGCCCATTTGTTTAACCCAGATAAAATTCCCAGAGCTGTCTAATTTGGAAATGAAGATATCAAATTCTCCTGGCGAAGAAGTGGATAAAAAAAAAGTTCCTGAAGAATCGGGATCAAAGTCAACCGTTGCCCGAAAAGAGCCTGTAGTATAAACATTTCCCGAAGCATCAAAGGCAATAGAGCCTCCGGCATCCTCATTGATCCCTCCCATTGTTTTTGCCCATAGAAAGTTACCTGTGCTGTCTAATTTTGAAATGAAAATGTCATCATATCCGTTTGAGGTTAAATAAAAGTTTGCCGATGAATCGGGATCAAAGTCAACTGTGCCACGAAAATCACCTGTTGTGTAAACATTCCCTGAAGGATCAATAGTTATAAACCGACCGAGTTGTATATTAGGTCCCCCGATTGTTTTTGCCCAGACAAAATTGCCTGCGTTATTTAATTTGGAAATGAAAATGTCATTGTTCCCGCCCGAAGTTAAATTGAAGGTTCCTGAAGAATCGGGATCAAAGTCGGCTGTTCCTGAAAAACGCCCTGTAGTGTAAACATTTCCGGAAGCATCAAGAGCTATTGAAAAACCCTGGACATTTATCCCGATAGTTTTTGCCCAGATAAAATTACCTGCGGAGTCTAATTTAGAAATAAACATTCCGCCTCCTGATAAATTGAATATTCCAAAACCCGGATCAAAGTCTGCTGTTCCCTGGAAGAAACCTGTTGTGTAAACATTGCCGGAATCATCAAGAGCGATGGAATAGCCCTGGTCGTTATTTGCTCCGCCCATTCGCTTTGCCCAGACAAAATTGCCTGAAGCATCTAATTTGGAAATAAAGATGTCCCAGTGGTGGAAATCCGAAATTAATTTATAGAGTCCTCCGCCCGGGTCAAAATCAACTGTATCATAGAAATTACCGGTAGTGTAAACATTGCCTAATGCATCTACTGCTATTGAGCGGCCATAATCGTAATCTATTCCGGTCATTGATTTTGCCCAAAGCCATGTGGGAGCCTGTGCATTTGTTTTTTTGTTAACCGAGAAAAACAGTGAGAGGAAAATGATACCAATGCAGAGTTTTGTTTTCATGGGCGGTTTGAT
>DATEMK010000391.1:0-5250 GCA_035275625.1 Bacteroidia bacterium | reverse complement strand
AGTGCTGATGGCTGCCAACGCATTCGGAAAAATATTTCCAATGATGACTACCGCAGCCGGAACTATCCGTCCTGCGAAGGTGGTTATTTTCGGAGCCGGTGTAGCCGGGCTGCAGGCAATTGCCACAGCAAAAAGACTGGGTGCAATTGTGGAAGTGTCCGACATTCGCCCCGAAACAAAAGAACAGGTGGAATCGCTCGGAGGAAAATTTATTGAAGTAAAAACCGATGAGAGCCTGCAAATAGAAGGCGGATATGTGAAAGGGGTTTCAGAAGAATTTTTAAAGAAGCAGCAGGAACTTGTTTCCAAACACATTAAAGAAGCTGACATTGTAATTACCACGGCATTAATTCCCGGGAAGAAAGCGCCATTGCTGGTTACCGATGAAATGGTTAAAAGCATGAAATTCGGTTCAGTGATTGTTGATATGGCAGTGGGGCAAGGCGGTAATGTTGCCGGAAGCGAATTGAATAAAACAGTTCAGAAAAATGGTGTTTCCATAATTGGCGAAGAAAATATTACCAGCCTGTTGCCCTCTGTGGCAAGCGAATTATTTGCAAAAAATCTTTTTGCTTTCTTAACCCATCTCGCCACAAAAGACGGATTCAAATGGGAAATGGAGGAGGAAATCACTAAAGGAAGCCTTATTGTTCATAAAGGAACTGTAGTACATCCCTCTGTAGCTAAAGTAGTAACAATTTAATTAATTCTGCATTCCAATTTTCAATGACCAATTACCAATTTTCAAAATCTGAAATACTTTCCCAATTATCCCCGTATTTAGTGTTAATTCGTGTAATTCGTGGCTACAAAAACAACCTTAAATAAAAAAAATCTAACTATAAAATCATGGAAAACATTCTCAGTTTCATTGGCAATCACCAGGAAATAATATTCTTTGTAATCCTTTCAATTTTTGTGGGGATAGAGGTGATTGGCGGGGTACCTACTGTATTGCACACACCTTTAATGAGTGGCGCCAATGCCATACATGGAGTGGTAATTGTGGGCGCCATCATCGTGATGCTTAACATGGACCCGGCTAATTATCCCGGACTTGTACTTGGCTTTCTTGCCGTAGTTCTTGGAACATTAAATGTAGTAGGCGGTTTTGTAGTGACTGACCGCATGCTGGAAATGTTTAAGAAAAAATAATTATCAACGAATCCGCCTGAGGCGGACGAATTTACGAATTGTTCCCACTTCTAAATTCTAAACCTAAACCATAAACTCTTTTAATGACTAACGAAAGCCTTTACCATATACGAACTATCAGCTATATCATTGCCTCGGCAACTTTTATTATCGGGCTGAAAAAGATGAGCCATCCGAAAACTGCAAGAGCCGGAAACCTTTTTGCAGCGGGCGGAATGATCCTCGCTATCATCGCTTCTATTTTTATCAATATTGAAAAAACAGTGTATACACACGGGATAACATTATACACGGAACACAAACCCTCAACGATTATTTACGTGCTGATTTTTTTGGCCATCATTATCGGAACGATCATCGGATGGATGACTGCCAAAAAAGTGAAGATGACTAAAATGCCGGAGCTTGTTTCTATGTTCAACGGAATGGGCGGTGCGTGCGCAGCGCTGATTTCATTGATTGAGTTCAATCATGTTCACGCATTAATGTCTGAACCAACTACTGCAATTGCTTTGAGCCTGCCTGCAGCGGAAACTTCTGTTAATGGCCGCATCATTGCTATTCTTGCAGGATTGATCATCGGCAGTGTTTCTTTTTCGGGAAGCCTTATTGCTTTTCTTAAGCTAAACGGAACAATGAGCAAGCCCATTCGCCTTCCGAAGTATAATATCATCAACCTGGTTATTCTTTTACTTGTGCTTGCTTTCGCAGTGTACATGTTTTTTGAAGGCATGTCTGTACCCGCATTAATTTATCTCCTCTTTGCCGCAGCTTTATTTTATGGTGTCATGTTTGTTTTTCCAATTGGCGGTGCCGATATGCCGGTGGTGATTTCATTGCTTAACTCGTTCACAGGCCTTGCTGCGGCATTCGGTGGATTTTTGTATGACAACAAAGTGATGCTTACAGGCGGCATACTCGTTGGTTCTGCGGGAACGCTCCTCACCGTTGTCATGTGCAAAGCCATGAACCGGTCGCTTTTCAATGTAATCTTCGGTGCCTTTGGCGAAACCGCTGCGGCTTCCACCGAATCATCTGCAAAAGGTTCTATTAAGGATATGAATGTATCTGACCTTGCTGTGCTGCTTAATTATTCAAAAAAAGTAGTCATTGTTCCCGGTTATGGTTTGGCTGTTGCACAGGCGCAGCATGTCATTCATGAGCTGGAAAATATTTTGGAAGAACGGGGGGTAGAAGTGAAATACGCTATCCATCCTGTTGCAGGCAGAATGCCCGGTCACATGAATGTTTTGCTTGCAGAATCAAACGTGGACTATGGAAAATTAGTGGAGATGGATGACATCAATTCTGAATTTGACCAGACGGATGTTGTCTTGGTTGTAGGTGCAAATGATGTGGTGAATCCCGCTGCCAAAACAGATCCCTCCTCTCCTATTTACGGAATGCCCATTCTTGAAGTGGACAAAGCAAAACACATTATAGTAAACAAACGTTCTATGAGTGCGGGGTATGCGGGTATTGACAACCTGCTTTTCTATGATCCCAAGACAAGCATGTTTTTCGGAGATGCAAAAAAAGCGCTGCTTGACCTGATTGCAGAGCTGAAAACCATGTAACCTGTAAGCTGATTTTATTCCTGGAGAGGATTCTTTTCTCTGACAGGGGTTAACAGCGAATAAAAAACAGAGTCAATAAATTTACCATTAAAGAACTCTCGTTCTTTAAAATGTCCTGCTTTTGTAAACCTGTTTCTTTCCAAGAGTTTTGCTGAGGGAACATTCCGCGGATCCACAACGGCTTCAATGTAATGAAACTGCAGGCTCTTAAACCCATAGTCAAGCACTTTAACTAATGCCTCCTGCATGATTCCTTTTCCACGATAATCCGGGTGCAGCATGTATCCAACCTCTGCCCTGTAATGTTCTTTTGCTATCCGGAAAAACCCGATAATGCCAATGAGTTTCGAATCATTCTTCAAGGTCATTGCCCAATTGATGGCTTCCGTTTTATTCAGCAGATCATTCATTTTCTGAATCAACTGTGCTGCATCTTCTGTTGATTTTGCCACAGTTCTTGGAATATATTGCATCGTTCCTTTGTCTGACCGTAGTATGAACAGATCATGTTCATCATCTTTGTTTAATTGTCGTAACGTTAAACGTTCAGTTGACAATTCCGGAAATGGATTAAAATTCAATTCGAGCATATATTGATGGATAAATTTTTCGCAAAACAAAACAGGAGTTTATTTTCCTTCCGGCAACGAAAGTAAATAATTCCAAAAACAAAAAACTGTAAACTTATTTCGGATTAAATAATTTTTTTTTGGTTTTATAAAACGCTGCAACCTAACCCTGTTTATTTCGTATGCTTTTAAAATGCGATCAACAGGGTTTCTCACCAAAGCCATCCTCCTGGTCTGTTTTACAAATCTTTGCGCGGCACAAAATCTTGTGCCTAACGGAGCTTTTGAAACAACCAGCGGATGTCCTTCAGGCATCAGCCAGCTTTCACTGGCGCTGCCCTGGGATCCGCTGGGCGCAACTCCTGATTTGTTCAACTCCTGTTCAACAGATTTTATTTCCTGTGCTGGTGTCAGCGTTCCGCATAATTATGCAGGCAATGCAGCGGCACATTCGGGAAACGGTTATGCGGGCATTGTGGCAAAACATTCCATTGCCAATTACAGGGAATACATACAGGCACCACTTGCTTCACCACTTATACCCGGCAAGCTTTATAAAGCTGAAACATGGTTCAGAAGATCGTCTAACTCAACTCATGCTGTGGTGCCCCTGGGAATGATGCTTTCTGTCGGAGCCATTATACAATCCGGCAGCACATATCTTGGTTTTCCTCCGCAGGTGAGTTCATCCGCTGTAATTTCTGATACAGGCTCGTGGACTGTTGTAAGAGATTATATTATTGCAGCAGGAGGAGAAAATTATATCACCATCGGCAATTTTAATGATGACGGCTCTTCGGGGATTGTTTCCATTTCGAATACATCTTCCTGCCCGTTCAATGGCGCCTTCTATTACGTTGATGATGTGTCGGTGCAATTAATCAATGAACAGGTAAGCATCTCGGGTGATCTCCTGGTTTGTCCCGGTACTTCCACTACGCTTTATGCAAATGCAAATACGCCCGTATGGTGGTCCTTATCGGATAATCCGGGTGTGTCTGTTTCAACCGGCAATTCGCTTACAGTAAATCCATTGGTAAACACTTCTTATATTTTGAACGGGCTTTTTCATAAGGATTCAGCTACAGTAGTCGTCATTCCGCCTCCGGTGGTATCATTGAGAAACGATACCATTATATGCGAAAGGGATTCTGTTTTTCTTAATGCGGCAAATAATAATTCAACTTATCAATGGTCAACAGGTGAAACAACTTCTTCCATTTATGCTGCACAGGATGAAAAGTATATTGTGAATGTTGATAATGGCGGCTGTGCTGTAAGTGATACATTTAACCTGGATGTGCTTACGAATCCTCCGATTGATTTAGGCAACGACACTGTTTACTGCGCTTTCAATTATGATTTTATTACACTTGATGCTGGCACAGGGATTTCCTATTTGTGGGAACCCACATCCGAAACTTCAGAAAAAATTATTGCAAGAGCGCCCGGTACCTACACAGTGACAGTTGACTACCAGAACGGCTGCAGAAAAGATACTTCCATAACTATTAAAGAAGTTTGCCCTCCAAAGTTTTTTGTTCCCTCTTCATTTACACCCAACGATGATGGATTGAATGATGCATTGTGTCCTATGGGAAACAGCTATGAGTCTTTTCAATTCATGGTTTTTAACCGCTGGGGGGAAATAGTTTTTTCAACCAATCATGCATCCACCTGCTGGGATGGAACGGTTAAAGGGAAAAAAGCTCCGACAGGTGTTTATGCTTATACGATCAGCTTTACTGCAATCAATGAATTTGGGGAAACAGAAAAAAGCAGGAAAGCCGGAACAGTTTCTGTTATCAGGTAGCCGGAGAATGAGGTCAGAAGCCGGAAGCCGGGTAAGCAGTAAGCATTTGGCCACTGGTCATTGGTCATTGGTCATTGGTCATTGGTCATTGGTCATTGGTCATTGGTCATTGGTCATTGGTCATTGGTCATTGGTC
>DATEMK010000390.1:0-10333 GCA_035275625.1 Bacteroidia bacterium | reverse complement strand
TTTGAACAAACAGTAGAAAGATAAAACACGTTTTTCATGTTTTCAGACCGGAAAGAAAAAAATTATATAATACTTGCAGAAGATGATGAGGATGACCGGATATTTTTTAAAGAGGCTTTTCATGAACTTAATTTATCCACTGAATTGCGAGTAGCAGAAGATGGGTTTGAGCTGATGAATTTTCTTGAAAAACCTGATATAGATTTACCACAATTGATTCTATTGGATTTGAATATGCCTTTAATCAATGGTTTTGAATGCCTCGAAATGATGAAAAAGAATGTACAGCTTAAAAATATTCCGGTAATTATTTATTCCACTTCTGCTAATCCGGAGGATATCAAAAGGTCATATAATTTAGGCGCTCATTTCTATGTGCATAAACCCATTAATCATCAACAGTTTAAAGCAGCGATAAAAAAAGTGCTGCTTACAGATTGGGAAAAAGGAGTGCCTCCGAAAAATAGTTCGTGGAATCAGCTCTCAGGATAATACATGAATAAGTTAAAAGCATAAAAAAATCAGGGGGTTAATTTTAGGTTAGATTAAAAAATGCGGGATGCCAGTTCTGCATTTTTTTTTAACGGCATAAAAGGCAGGAATATATTTTTTGTGAAAAACTAATCTTATTTTTGAAATCAAATTCAAGACTTATGGAACGAACACCTACCGTTTTCTTAATTGATGACGATACCGATGACCAGGAAATTTTTAGTTATGCAATGAAACAGGCTGATGATTCAGTGAACTGCATTTTTGCAGATGATGGAATTCATGCTCTCGAAAAAATAAAAGCGGAGGAAAACTTTGTTCCGGATTTCATTTTTATTGACATAAACATGCCCCGCATGAACGGGCAGCAGTGCCTTAAAGAAATAAAAAAAATCGAGAGATTAAAGAATACCCCTGTTTTTATGTATTCAACTTCCGCTGATCCTTCTGTAATTGAAGAAAACATACAATTAGGTGCAGCAGAGTTTATTGTCAAGCCTGCTGATGTTAATGATCTTACTAAAATCCTCAGCAGGATAGTAAAGCAAAATGTATTAGCGCTAATTCTGCTAATTTGTTTTTTCGGTATAGTTCCCTTCAAATCCTTCGGTCAAACGGACACCCTTCGCGTAAAAGAATTAAAAAAGCTTTCGGTTGAAGATCTTATGAACATTGTGGTGACCTCTGTTTCCAAAAGTCCTGAAAAGCTCTCTGAAGTTGCCTCCGCTATACAGGTGGTTACAGGTGAAGAAATAAAAAGATCGGGCACATTGAGACTGCCGGGAGCTTTGAGGCTGGCCACTAACATGCAGGTGTATTCTTCGGGAGCGCATAATACCCGGATTTCTTCAAGAGGATTTAACGGGTATCCCATTGATAATACTTCTTTTGGCAATAAATTATTGGTGCTGATAGACGGCCGGACTGTTTATACTCCTCTGCTGGGAGGTGTTTATTGGGATGTGCAAAATGTTTTGCTGGAGGATGTAAAACAGATAGAAGTAATAAGCGGGCCCGGAGGATCACTATGGGGCGCTAATGCGGTAAACGGAATTGTAAATATTATTAGTAAAAGTGCTAAAGAAACACAGGGCATATATGCTTCGGGCGCAAGCGGAGGTTCACTCAAAGATTTTGGTGCACTCAGGTATGGATCTCATATTGACACCACCTTTTTTTACAGGGTGTATGCGCAACGTTATGACATAAACAGCTCAACTCTTGCTAATGGCATTGATGCCAAAGATGCATGGGGCATCAGCCAGGGAGGTTTCCGGATGGACTACATCCCGTCAACAAAAAGTACATTTACCTTGCAGGGTGATTTATATGATGGTAAAGAAAATGATTCAGCCAGCACGCTGGTGAACGGACAGAATATGGTGGCACGCTGGACATATCGTTTCTCTGATAAATCGGGTGTCACCGTGCAGAGCTATTTCGACCGCACTTACCGGAATGTTCCCGGTAGTTTTATTGATGAATTTAACACATTCGATATAGACATGCAGCACAATTTCTCTATCGGCAGCAGGAATAAGATTGTATGGGGAATTGGCTACAGGACTGCTGACAATAGCTTCAACAGCGCAGCGAATACCATTCAGCCCAATCGTAAAACTCTTTTGCTATATAGCGGCTTTGTGCAGGATCAGATTGCTATAATTCCTGAACGCATTGATTTAACAATCGGAACAAAGGTGCTGCACAACGACTACACGGGTTTAGAGTTTCAGCCCACAGTGCGCTTAGCATATTTCATCAATGATAAAAATACTTTATGGGCCTCCGTTTCGCGTGCAGTCAGGACCCCAAGCCGTTTGGATGCAGACATTGCTTCACCTGTAAGCTTTAAGTCAGAAAATTTATTGGCATACGAACTGGGCTATCGCATGCAGCCAATAGACAATGTGTCTTTTTCTATTGCCACCTATTATAATCAATATACAAGACTGAGAAGTCTCGATACAAATCCAGCGTCTCCTTCGGAATTCTATTTCGGAAATAATCTTAAAGCTAATACATCGGGCATTGAAGTTTCAGCAGAAGCGATAGTAACAAGCTGGTGGAAGGTGCGTGGCGGTTATAACTGGCTGCATCAGAAGTTCGCCACAACCTCTACACTTACATATCCGCAAAGCTATTTGCTGGAAGCTATTGATCCGCAAAATCAATTTCTGATTCAATCTATGATAGAAGTTGCAAAGCATTTTCAGATAGACTGTATCGTCAGGTATGTTGACGTGGTTCCGGCTGCTTTAACGCTGCCTTCTATACCTTCCTATCTTACCTTCGATTTAAGGCTCGCATACAATTATAAATGGGTTACAGTTTCTGTAGTAGGAACAAACCTTGCGCAGAAATATCACGGTTCATCAGGAAGTATTCAGATACCAAGGAGTATTTACGGAAGGATAACGGTTAGCTTTTGAAAAATTTGATTGTTCATGTCCCGGTGTTATATAACAGGATACTGAAAAAAACCTGCTATAGCTTGCTATTTTTAGTTTTAATGAGCCACCTTTTGTGCGGACAAAATAAAACTGCGCCTGAGTACCAGGTGAAAGCCGTGTTCCTTTACAACTTCACACAATTTATTGAATGGCCCCCCTCTTCTTTTAAAGAACCTGATGATCCTTTTATAATAGGCATCATAGGAGATGATCCTTTTGGCTCTTACCTCGATGAAACAGTAGCAGGAGAAAGATTCGGTACGCATCCGATAAAGATACAACGGTATAATGATGTGAAAAATATAAGCAATTGCCAGATACTTTATATAAGCTCAGACGATGTTGAAACAACAAAAAAAATTCTTTCAGCGGTTTCAGGGAAGGGGGTCCTGACGGTAAGCGATGTCCCGAATTTTTACAAATGGGGCGGTACGGTGCGTTTTTTTACTGAGAATAATAAAATAAGGCTGCAGATAAATGTGGATCTTTCCAAAGCCGAAGAACTGGATATCAGTTCCAAATTACTAAATGTGGCAAAAACAAATTAATTGACAGGGATGAAGCTGAGAGATGCACCTATACAGCGCAAACTGATGAGTGTAATACTGCTTACGTGCCTCACAGTTTTAGTGCTGATGGTGTCTGCATATATAATACTGGAATACTATTCGTTCAGAAAGGCAGCACAGAACAATGTGCTCACACTTGGCAGGGTATTAGCCTCTAACAGTTCAGCAGCTCTTGCATTTGACAGTCCTAAAGATGCAAATGAAATTCTTAATGCGCTCAAAGCAAACCCCCATATAGTCGAAGCCTGTTTATATGATATAGACGGAGAGATTTTTGCAAAATATCCTGTCAATGCACCATCGGGCAACTTCCCTTCTGCCATCCAATTTGAAGGATACCGGTTCGATAAAGGGTATATCAGTGGTTTTAATGCTGTCATGCAGGAAGACAAAAAACTCGGTACATTGTATCTTAAATCGGATATGGAAGAAATGTATGCTCAATTGCGTCATTATGGATTAATCGGTTTATTATTAATTGCAGGCTCGTTAATATTAGCATATATGCTCTCAAAGATTTTGCAGAAATCAATTTCAGAACCTATTCTTGCATTGGAGCAAACAGCCAGGATAATTTCAGAACAACATGATTACTCCGTACGGGCTACAGCTCACGGTAAAGATGAAGTAGGCGCCCTCACAAATGCTTTTAACCACATGCTCACTCAAATTCACGACCAGAACCAGGAAATCATTTCCTTTAACCAGAACCTGGAGCTAAAAGTAAACGAACGGACGCAGGCGCTCCAGCAGCAAAAAGATTTTGTTGAAACCATTATTAACTCTTCAGTAGATCTGGTGGCAGTGTTTGACAATGATTTGAACTATATAATGCTCAACAAACGTGCTGATGATTATTATGAAAAAAAAAGAGAAAATATACTTGGAAAAAACATTCTTGAAGTTTTTCCGGAAATAAAAGATTCTCCAATGTTGCGTGATCTGAAAAAAGCCTTGAACGGTGAAGCTGTATACGATGCAAAATACAAATCCCCGGTTTTAAACCGCTCTTTTGAAAATTATTACATTCCATTAAAGGATAAAGATGAAAAAATTTACGGGGTTTTAACGTTAGGTCATGATATTACCAATATTATGGAAGCGAATGAAAAATTAGAAACAGTTAATACGGAATTATTAAAATCAAACCGGGACCTGGAACAATTTGCATATGTCGCCAGTCACGATTTGCAGGAGCCATTGCGAAAAATACAGACGTTTACACAACTCATGGGGGATAGTTTTTACGATGAAGAAAAACAAAAAAACTATCATAAAAAAATTGCCCAGGCAGCCTCACGGATGCAAAACCTGATACAAGATGTTCTTAACTTTTCACGTATATCAAAAACGGAAGAAGCTTTTGTAGATATAGATCTGAACAAAATTTTGGAAAACCTGAAAAATGATTTCGAATTAATTATTCGTGAAAAGGAGGCTGTCATTAATCATCCTGTGTTGCCGGTTATAAAAGGAATTCCTTTGCAATTATCCCAGTTGTTTTCAAATATTATCAGCAACGCCCTGAAATATAATGAAAAGAAACCGGTCATAAATATTTCACTGGAGAAACTCTCTGCCGAAGAAATTAAAAAAAATTTAAAGCTAAGCGAAAATGTTTCTTATATCAAAATTAAATTTTCTGATAACGGTATTGGATTCGAGCCGCAATTCAGCGAACAGATTTTTAACATTTTTCAAAGACTCCATGGCAAACAAACATATAGCGGTACAGGTATAGGCCTTGCCATCTGTAAAAAAATTGTTGAGAACCATCACGGAATAATATATGCTTACAGTGAACCAAATATTGGTGCAACGTTTACAGTCATTTTGCCTTCGCAAAGAAATACAACTCTTTAGATTATTGGGTTTTTTCCGCTTTCGCTCTCTGGTCCAGGGAATGTTTTAAATTATTATTCTGATGGCAAACCTCCGGTGTTTTATTTCCAGGTGAATTTTATTTTGGTTTTTTGTTGAGATTATTTCCCACAATTCTACAGTTTGCTTCATTTTTATAATTAATTACCATCTCAGCTGCATGTGCAACTTTTTGGAGCATCCAGGTTAAGAAACCCTCCCCAGGAAAGAAACAAGCACTGAATGAATAATCCAGCACCCATGTAGAAAAAAATCCTCAACTTAGTATCGGATTTAAATTTGCAATACAAAAATTAACCTCACTGACGATGACTAAAATTCTGATCATAGAAGATGACCTTGACATGAGTCAGCTTCTTAAAAAATTTTTAATCAAGCATGGCTACGAAGTTGAATTAGCGCAAAACGGGAGAAAAGGGATTGCTGCATTTACCGGTTCTCCATCGCATTTGGTATTATGTGATTACCGTCTCGGTGACATGGACGGAACCGAAGTCCTCAATAAAATAAAAGATATTGAACCCACTGTTCCTTTCATCATCATGACGGGTTATTCGGATATACGCACAGCCGTTAATGTTATGAAACTTGGTGCCTATAATTACCTCGCAAAACCCCTTCTTCCTGATGAAACGCTGCAGCTTATAAAATCTGCCTTAGATGCACCTCAGGGCATTCGCATAGCGGTAGAAGAAAATGCACATAATTCAGATGCGTCAAACCGGCAACCGATAGTTAAAGTTAAATCAACTTCCGGGAAGAATGATTTTGTTTACGGCAAAAGCGAACAATCAAAAGAATTATTGCGCCAGATAGAATTAGTTGCCCCTACCAACTACAGTGTAATTATTTATGGAGAGAGCGGTGCAGGCAAAGAAGCCATTGCGCAAACCATTCATAAAAAAAGCAAACGTGCTCGTCAGCCATTTGTCGCAATGGATTGCGGAGCTATTTCCAAAGAGCTTGCGGGCAGCGAATTGTTTGGTCATGAAAAAGGTTCTTTTACAGGAGCTCTTGGAACTAAAATAGGCCACTTCGAACTGGCAAATGGCGGAACAATTTTTTTAGACGAAGTTTCTAACCTGCCCTATGATGTGCAATCCTCTTTATTGCGTACCGTACAGGAGCGCAAAATAAAACGCATTGGCGGATTAAAAGAAATTCCGATTGATGTCCGTATTATCGTTGCGAGTAATGAAAACTTAATGGAGGCATACAGAAAGGGGAAATTCCGCGAAGATTTATATCACCGCTTTAATGAGTTTCATCTTACGGTGCCTGCTTTGCGCGAACGCAAAGATGATATTATGATGTATGCGAAATTTTTTCTCAAAAGCGCCAATGATGAATTAGAAAAAAGCATTGAAGGCTTTGCACCGGGCGTGGAAGAACAAATTTTAAATTATCCCTGGTACGGCAACTTGCGTGAAATGAAAAATGTTATCCGGAGAGCGGCTTTGCTAAGTGTCGGAAATTTAGTGGAAGCCAAATCACTTCCGTTTGAAATTTCAAACTTCAGCCGTACCGCAATGGCAATTCCTGCAGAAACAAATGAACCTGCCGCGGTTCAACCTGAAGCAATCACTGCTTCTCCTGCAAGAGAAGAAAAAACAAACCTTAAATCAACAGCGCTTGAAGCAGAATATGATTTGATTTTAAAAGTTTTAAAAAAAGTTAATTTCAACAAAAGCAAGGCAGCAAAAATTTTAAACATTGACCGAAAAACACTTTATAATAAAATGCGCGCATTTAAACTGGAAGCATAAGCAATGAATACTTACAGTGAAATAAAAATTTTATTGGTAGAAGATGATGAGGATGATTATTTCCTTTTCAGAAACTACCTGGGCGATATTAAGATCGGCAAGTATGCACTTACATGGGCAAGCACCTATGAAAAAGCTGTTTTGGAAATACGTAAAAAGGAACACGATATTTATTTTTTTGATTACATGCTTGGCAGTCATAACGGATTGGACTTAATTAAGGAATGTATCATGATGGGCATTGATGCCCCGATAATTTTACTTACAGGACTTGGAAATCACAAAACAGATTTAGCAGCAATGGAGTTTGGCGCTGCGGACTATCTTATGAAAAGTGAAATCGATGCGGAAAAACTGGAACGCAGCATTCGTTATTCAATTGAACAAAGCAAAAGTTTAAAAAAAGTTAAAGACAGTGAAGAAAAATTCCGCTCCATATTTGAAAATTCGCATGATGTAATTTACCTCGCTGATAGTTCAGGTAAAATTTATGAAATTAATAAGGCTGCTGAGCGGCTTTTTGGTTATAACCGCGAGGAAATATTGAATATGAATGCTGTTGACTTTTACGAAAACAAACAGGACCGCGCCAAATTTTTAGAAGCCATAAATCAAACAGGCACTTATTCTAATTACGAGGTTACGCTCAAAGATAAATACGGCAACCGCAAATTTTGCATGTTAACGGCAAGCGTTCAAAAGGTTGATGAAAGCGGGGTGGTTTATTACCAGGGAATAGTGCACGATATAACCCGCAGGAGAAAAGCAGAACAGGATTTGCAGATTGCAGAGAAATTAGCTGTTACCGGCCGTGTGGCAAGAACACTCGCACATGAAGTGCGAAATCCCCTGACCAATATTAATCTCTCCGTTGAACAATTAGAAGAAGACATTAAAGCCCGGGAGTATCAGACTTATTTTGAAATCATAAAACGAAACAGCAAGCGCATCAATGATTTAATTACAGAGCTGATGGAGAATTCCAAACCTACAGAAATTAAGTCATCAAAAATTCCTGTTCATACTATCATTGATAAAACAATTTCGCTGGCTAAAGACCGTGCGGCATTAAGAAATATAAAAATTGAAACTGAATTTATCGGGGACCATGAATTGATACAAGGGGATGAATCAAAACTCACCATGGCATTTTTAAACATTATCACCAATGCCATTGAAGCAGTGGAAGATAATAAAGGTGTAATAAAAATTTTAACTCACTGCAAAGACAAAAAGTGCTTAATAGAAATTGAAGACAATGGATGCGGTATTTGCAAAGATGATCTGGCGAAAATATTTGAGCCTTACTTTACAGGAAAATCTAACGGCATGGGTTTAGGACTTGCCACCACTCACAATATCATCCGCACACACAAAGGATATATTGATGTGGAATCAGAAGAAGGAAAAGGAACTAAATTCAGTATCAATTTAAATTTAATTTAACACAAACAAATAAAAACAAAAAATCATGAAGGTATTGGTAATTGATGACGAAAAAGACATGCGGGAAAACATTTCATCCATCCTGAAAAAAAATGGATACAAACCTGTAACCACTGACAATGTGAAAGACGCTGAAGATTTAATCCGCACTAAAAAATGGGACTTAATCATCAGCGATGTAATGATTCCTCATCTCGGAGGATTTGAATTAGTGGACCTGATAAAAGAAGTTTCACCTAAAACACCGGTAATTGTAATTACAGGTATGGATAAAGATATCTTAGGGGTCACATTAACAGATGCTGACACAGTATTGACAAAGCCTTTTACTTCTAAGCAGCTCAGTGATGCTGTTGGAAAACTAACCAGGCAATCAATCAAATCGGAGGTTTAAAATAAAAAAGCCATTCAAATGACTGAATGGCTTGTCCTTTTTAATGTGGTAGCACATTCGGGAAATGTGCTTATTGGTAATTTTCAATGTCCGGAAAATGATTCTTCAATGTAACAGAAAGCGAATCCCGGCAACGCTGTTGATAAGCATCAAGAAGGCTGTGGATCATTGTGTAAAGTAATGACCCGGAAATTATGATATAAATGCACAGGTTATTAAACTTGCAATTTAATAAAACCTGTCTATATTTGCAGCCTTAAAAAATTTTAAGTTCGGGAGCTTAGCTCAGCTGGTTCAGAGCATCTGCCTTACAAGCAGAGGGTCACTGGTTCGAACCCAGTAGCTCCCACAAAATTCGCCAAAGCGGGGCTTTTTTATCAAAAAAGTATTTTTCAAAGCACCTCTGCAACAGTAAACGTGCTTCCGCCCACAAAAACCAAATCATTTCCTGCCGCAGCTTTTTGCGCAACATGCAATGCTTTTTTTACCGATGAAAAAGTTTTCCCTGTTAAACCGTAAGCCGCTGCATGTTGTGCAAGTTCTTCTTTGTTCATGCCTCGTGGTATATTCGCCTTGCAGAAATAATAAACCGCCCTGCGCGGAAGCAATTTCAAAATTCCTGAAACATCCTTATCATTCACCATCCCCAAAACAAAATGAAGCTTTTTGTACTTAATCGTTTTAAATTGTTTCAGCACTTCTTTAATTCCTTCAGGATTATGACCCGTGTCGCAAATCGTAAGCGGGTGTTTTGAAATAATTTCCCATCGTCCTGACAAACCCGTGAGTTGTTTTACTTTTTTTAATGCGGAATAAATTTTTATGGGCGCTATGCGAAAACGGTTTTGCAGAATTTCAATAGATTGAAAAACGGTGCAAATGTTTTTTAATTGATAATGCCCCGTGAGATCAAGCTGAACACCTTTGTAATAAATATCGTTTTTCCGGAAAATGTCAATCACCATCTTTTCATTCTTCAACGCGAAATCTTTTATCAATTCAGCTTTATAATTTCTGTCGGCAAAAACAATTTCAGCTTTTTCTCTTTTTGCTTTCTCAATAAAAACATTTTTTGTTCCCGGTTTTGTTTCCCCGATTACTACAGGAATATTTTTTTTAATGATCCCGGCCTTCTCCGCTGCAATTTTTTCCAAAGTCCCCCCTAATAAATTTGCATGGTCCCACCCGATATTAGTAATAACAGATAAAAGCGGGGTAATAATATTTGTAGAATCCAATCTTCCGCCCAGGCCTGTTTCAATTACAGCAATATCAATTTTTTGTTTTCTGAAATAATCAAAAGCCAATCCCACAGTCATTTCAAAAAATGAA
>DATEMK010000389.1:0-3064 GCA_035275625.1 Bacteroidia bacterium | reverse complement strand
GCTTCGATGCATTAAATGAAAATGGAATGCTGCTGATTCGCGATGGAATCACCGATTTAAACCAGCGGCATGGTAACACCAGGCTTACCGAATTATTTTCTACAAAAATTATGGGGTTCAATAAAAATAAAAATGAATTACATTTTTTTAATCTGGAATTTATTAAGTCATTTGCAGAACGGAATAAATTAAGCTTTGAAATGTCAGAGCAATCAAAGAAGACTTCGAACGTTTTATTTATACTTAAGAAAAATTAGTGGTACTTACGCACAGTCAAAAAATCTCCCGCAGATAACGCAGATATAAACAGAAAAATAATCAGCGAAAATCAGTGTAATTTGCGGAAAATAAAAAACAAACAAATTAAAATTATACCATGCAGAATATAGATGTGTTAGTGATAGGAGCAGGACCAGCGGGGTCGGTATCTTCGGCTTATCTCCATAAGGCCGGATATAAAGTGGTGGTATTGGAAAAAATGAAATTTCCCCGGTTTGTCATTGGCGAAAGCTTGCTGCCGCATTGCATGGATCATTTGGACGCTGTAGGATTCCTGCCTGCCCTAAAAAAGCACGGCTTCCAGTTGAAAACAGGAGCAGGTTTTTATAAAGGTGAGCAGCGCACCGATTTCTCTTTTGCCGACCAGCATACAAAAGGCTGGACATGGACCTGGCAGGTAAAACGCGCTGACTTCGACCACATCTTAATTAAAACTGCTGAAGAGCAGGGAGTGGAAGTTCATTTTGAATGTGAAGTAACCAGTGTGAATTGTTCCAGTGAAAAACAAATTGTGACATATAAAAATTCAAAAGGAGAGGAGTTTAGCCTGCAGGCAAAATTTATTGTTGATGCAAGCGGATACGGACGTGTGCTGCCGAAATTCTTTAATCTCGAAGAACCTGTGCAAACTCCCCCGCGTGGCGCAGTATTCTGTCACATTCATGATACCAAACGCACTGCCATAGAAGGAGAAAATATTTTTATACACTCATTCAACAATAACAGCGCATGGATTTGGGCAATTCCTTTTTCAGACAAGACCACCTCTGTTGGCGTGGTGAGCGATAAGGATTTTGTGGAAGATTTTGCCGCAAACAAAGGAGAAAAATTTTTGAATCACATCCGCACGTTTAAGGATTTGAAAGGACGGTTTACCGAAGAGAAATTAGTTTTTGAACCGCGGACTGTTCTTGGTTATGCGGCCCGCGCCAAACAACTTTTCGGAGACGGATATGTTTTATGTGGAAACAGCACAGAATTTTTAGATCCTATTTTTTCTTCCGGTGTAACTCTTGCCACCGGTTCAGGATTGATGGCTGCCAAACTAACGCACCGTCAGCTTTCCAGGGAAAAAGTAAACTGGCAAACGGACTACGAAGATATTTTGCGAAAAGGAATTGATGTATTCCGCTCGTTTGTACTGGGATGGTACAATGGCGATCTGCAAACCATATTTTTTACCGACCAGATCAAGCCCGACTTTAAAAGACAAATTTGCTCTGTGCTTGCAGGATATGTCTGGGATGAAACGAATCCAATTGTCAAAAAACATAAAACAATATTAAGCACGCTCGCACAGGTAATAAAATTAAAAGAAACAGTTTGAGGTTTTGATATAAAATAGTCCATGAATCAAGATACAGATAGTATTCGCATTAAAAAAAATGATATGAATTTTTTTGAAAAAGATAAACGCTCCGGTTTTGATTCCATCGTTTATGCACAGCACATTGCTTTTGCCCCGGTTGTCTTCCAGGCATCGCGGTGCCTGCGCGACTTTGGGATTCTTACTGCTGCAGATATGGAAGATGGTTTAACCCAGGATGAAATTATGGAGAAGACTAAGCTGCCTCTTTATGGTGTGCGGGTGCTGCTTGAAGCGGGTTTGGGAATTGGTTTACTTACGTGCAATAATGGAAAATACAAAACTACTACTACTGGAAGGCACATAGTGTCGGATAAGATGACAGTTGCCAATATGGATTTTATCCATGATGTGTGTTATAAAGGAATGTTTGATTTGAAGGATTCTATTTTGAATGGTAAAAATGAAGGATTAAAAGCCCTTGGCAACTGGAAAACCGTATATGAGGGGTTGACTCATCTTCCGCAGCAGGTGCGCGAAAGCTGGCTTAAATTCGACCATTATTATTCTGATGATTCTTACCCGCTGGTTATTCCGCTCGTATTGAAATATGAACCCAAAAATATTCTTGATATTGGCGGCAACACCGGTAAGTTTACTTTGCAATGCCTGAAAAGCAATAATGAAATCAAAATCGGGATTGTTGATTTGCCCGGGCAATTAAACATGGCTTCCGAAAATATTACGAGACAAGGGCTTGCAGACCGTGTTAAATTTCACGAAGTTGATTTATTAGATGAGCGGCATCCGTTGCCAAAAAATTATGATGCTATCTGGATGAGCCAGTTTTTAGATTGCTTTTCAGAAAATGAAATCATTTCTATTTTGAAAAGATGCGTGGAAGCAATGGATAAAAATGCCCATGTTTTTATTCTCGAACCTTTCTGGAATAAACAAAAGTATGAGGTCTCTGCATTTTGTTTGCAAATGACTTCGCTTTATTTTACTAACATCGCTAACGGCAACAGCCAGATGTATGACTCTGCTTTGTTTTTAGAATTGATAGATAAATCCGGGTTGAAAGTAGTGGAGCAAATTGACAATGTCGGGGTAAGCCATTCTTTAATTGTTTGTGTGAAGAAATAGTTGGTTTACATGACTATTAATTATAATATTCAGACCAACGTGATGGAATATTACTTATGAATGTCCCGGTTACTAAAAATTTGTGATGAAAAATGTTAAGGCTGACAGGGGGTGTGAAGATTGAACTGGTTGCTGAATTGGTAAAGATAAGTTAAGATTTAGAGAGTGAATTAGTGATCCCGGTGCTGAAAGGTGGCGGTTTTTTTTTGTTAATTGTCCTGGATTGTCAAATTTTTAGGTTTTATGGTGGGTGAAAAGAATAACGAGCAAAGGCAGAAAAAAGGAACCTAAATTACTACTATTGTAAATTCATATCAGGATTAACAAAAAACT
>DATEMK010000388.1:0-20617 GCA_035275625.1 Bacteroidia bacterium | reverse complement strand
CCTTTTTGAATTATTAAGAGATTTTGGTTTTAATAATGAAATTACAAAAGACATTTCCGAACATCTCAATGCTCAATCCGGAAAAAAATATTTATCAGATACTTACCGGCTGATAAAAGACCGGGAGCACCTTATATTAACGGGAAAAAATCAAAGAGACCAGGAAGATCTTGAAATCCCGCATGATTTGCACGCCATTCAATGGAAGCATAACAGGTTATATATCCGGAAAATTACTTTAACAAGTGATCTTAAAGAAAAAATTCTTGCCGGAAATTCAAAAGATAAAAATATCACTTACCTGGATGAAGGAATTATAGAGTTTCCGCTCATACTGCGTAAATGGAACAAAGGCGATTACTTTCATCCGCTCGGAATGAAAGGCAAAAAAAAGCTAAGCGATTATTTCATTAATAAAAAAATTTCCATTGCTGAAAAAGAAAAAACATGGGTGCTGACTTCCGGTGATAATATTGTCTGGATTATTGGTGAGCAAATAGATGACCGCTATAAAATAAGAGCAGACAGCGGGAACTGCCTCCAGTTAATTTTCGAAAAAGCATGAGTGCAAAAGATTTTCTCTTTGAAGAAAAACAATACCTTGGTTATAATAAATACGCTTTGTTGCGAAACCTTGTCCTTGTTCTCTTTTGTTTTGTTGCCTATTATTATACCGAAAACCGCGAGCAATTCGGGGATTTATTTTTTGTTCTTGGAGTTATCATTTTAATTGTTTCTATCATTTTCCTTTTTGTAAAACATCTTCACACAAAAGTATATCCCGGCAGCATGGAGATTGATGGAATCTGGACCACACGCAAAGTTAAAATTGATCTTAACAGCATCGTTAATGTAGAACGCACCCGTTACAGCCAGTATCATCTCAATAATCCCGTTTATAACCTGCACATTAAAGGAGTGGTACGATTTTACACAATGGGCAAAGAAGCCGTAAAACTCACTGACAGAGACGGCCTGGTTTACCTCATCGGGTCGCAAAAAGCAGAAGAGCTTCACCGCATCCTCAGCTCACAGCTCAAATCCCGGGAAAAGTCCCCTCCGGGGATTTAAGAGGTTTGAAATATAGTACTTTTGCATTTCAAATTTTAAAAAAAATATTCTTATGAAAAAGTGGATCGTCATCGGTATTATCTTAATAGTAATAGCTATTGTTTACCAGTTTTTTAAAAGTTCATTTAACAACATGGTTACTTATAACGAGAGCGTAAAAAAAGAATGGGCAAATGTAGAAGCTGCCTATCAGCGCAGGTTAGACCTCATCCCTAATCTTGTTAGTACAGTAAAAGGCGCTGCCGATTTTGAAAAATCTACCCTCACCGCTGTCATTGAAGCGCGCGCAGGGGCTGCACAGGCTGCAAAGGAGGTTCACGACCAGGTTGACAGAGAAGGTGCAAAAGGCCTTTCACCTGAAAACATTCAGAAATTCCAGGCTGCACAAAACCAGCTCGCAACTTCTGTAGGAAGAATGATCAATATTGTTGTCGAACAATATCCTCAGTTAAGAGCCACTGAAAACTTCAGAGAGCTCCAGTCACAGCTGGAAGGCACCGAAAACAGGATCACTGTTGCAAGAAGAGATTTTAATGACAAAGTCATTGTTTACAATACTTACATCAAACGCTTCCCGCAAAATCTTTTGGCAGGCATGTACGGTTTCCAGGAAAGCGTCTATTTCGAAGCCGACAAAGGCGCTGAAAAAGCCCCCGCTGTCAAGTTTTGATTTTGCCTGAAAGCTGAGAGGGTAATTAGGAAAAAACCCTTCAGGAACTTATTCACCCATTAACAAATTTACAAATGAACGCGGAAAAGCTTATCACTCCTGCCGACCGGGACGAAATAAAAGCCGCAATAAAAAAAGCGGAAAAAGTAACTTCGGGCGAAGTCCGCGTGGTCATTGAAGATACCTGCAAGGCTGACGTGCTCGACCGTACCGCGCTTCTTTTTCACAAATTAAAAATGGATCAAACCAAAGAGCGTAACGGTGTCCTCATTTATGTTTCAGTGGACGACCACAAGTTCGCTATTATCGGTGATGCGGGAATCCATAAGATCGTAAAAGATGATTTCTGGAATAAAATAAAAGAAGACATGGCGGAGCGCTTTCGCCAGGGTCATATTGCTGAAGGAATCATCCACGCCATCCACGAAGCCGGAAAAGCATTGTCTCATCATTTCCCCTGCAGGACAGATGATCACGATGAACTATCTGACGAAATATTTTTTGGAGACGGAAAATGAAAAAACACATCCATCTTTTTATACTGCTTTTTCTTTTGGGTTTTCCGGCATTCACCCAGGAATTTCCTTCGCCTCCCAATCCCCCGCTTTTGGTAAATGATTTTACAGGCACACTTTCTATAAACGAAATCTCTTTTCTCGAAAGCAAATTAATTGCATTCAATGATACCACTTCTACACAGATTGCCATCATCATCATTCATTCCGTTGGCGGATATGAAATAGCTGATTATGCCTACCAGCTTGGCAGAAAATGGGGCATCGGGCAAAAAGAAAAAAACAACGGTGCGCTCATTTTAGTAGCTCTTGATGACCACAAAGTTTACATTGCCACAGGCTATGGACTGGAAGGAGCCATTCCGGATGCTTTAGCAAAACGAATTGTTGAACAGGATATCACACCCCAGTTCAAACAGGGAAATTATTATGCAGGCCTTGACCGCGCCACCGACACCATGATCAAGCTTGCCACCGGTGAATATACAGCCGATAATGTAAAAAGCAATAAACCTGCAGCGCAACTTGCTCCGATTTTTATTATTATCCTCATTGTCTTTATTATCTTTTTCTCAAAAATCCGTTCTGCACGCAGTTATGCATCCATGAACGGAATGAGTTTTTGGGCAGCATGGGCATTGCTCAATGCAGCAAGAGGAGCCAGCCGCGGAAGATGGGGCGGATTTACTTCAGGAAACGGCTTTGGAGGAGGCGGTGGCGGTTTTGGCGGTTTCGGTGGCGGAAGCTTTGGTGGTGGCGGTGCAGGAGGAAGCTGGTAAAAGCTTTTAATCTTCCTGGAAATAAACTGTAAAGTTATTTTCAAATTTTTAATTCAAAATCGAAAAGAAGTCCGCTAAAGTCCCACACTATTCTCACCTCTCTTCAAAAACAATAATTTTTTCTCCAAAAACCCACACATAAATGTAGTCACATGCTAAAACATCACACCACGCGTTAATTTTACATTCAAATAAAACGGTAAGATATTTTAAAATTTATGTGATGAAACAGAAAAACAAAACAGTTTTTATCTTACAAAAATCTTACAAAATTCAAATCTTAACCTTTCAAGAAGGGATGCCCTTCGGCATAAACCTTAAACCATAATATTCGTTAAATTTGTAAATAAAATAATCATTCCATGAATTTCATCAAAACCAATTTCCAATCAACAAAAAGAATTTTCATTTTTATTCTTTTTTTCACTGCTCTCAGTAATTTCAAAACAAACGCCCAATCACCCGGAGCCGAAAAGCTCCAGGAAGCATTCCAGATGCTCAACTATGCATACGTGGATACTATCAACGAAAAAAAATTAACAGAAGATGCCATTCGCGCTGTACTAAAAGACCTCGATCCGCATTCGGTTTACATCCCTGCCGAAGATTTAAAGGACGCTAACGAAATGCTGGTCGGAAACTTTGAAGGTGTCGGCATCCAGTTCAATATTCTGGAAGATACCATTTTTGTCACCAACACTATTCCGGGTGGTCCCTCAGAAAAGGTTGGCATCCTTGCCGGAGATCGTATTGTAAAAATTGATACTTCTTTCGTGGCCGGAATAAAAATAAAAAACAGCGATGTGCTTAAAAAACTTCGCGGAAGTAAAGGAACGAAAGTAAATGTATCTATTGCCCGCAGAGGCGAATCCGATTTGCTCGACTTCACTATTACCCGCGACAAAATTCCGCTCTTCAGTGTTGAAGCATCCTACCAGGCAGCTCCCGGAATCGGCTACATTAAAATAAGCCGCTTTGCGGATTCCACTGTTGATGAATTCAAAGAAGCACTCAAAAAACTAAAAGACCAGGGCATAAAAAGTCTTATCCTTGATCTTACCCAAAATGGCGGAGGTTACCTCAACCGCGCCATTGAACTTGCCGATGAATTTCTTGGTGACCAGAAAAAAATAGTTTATACAAAAGGCGCTCATGCCCCCACCCAGGAATCCTATTCAACGGCCGCAGGTGGATGGGAAAAAGGAAAGCTTGTTGTAATGATTGATGAATTTTCAGCCTCAGCCAGCGAAATCGTAACAGGCGCAGTGCAGGATTGGGATCGGGGATTGGTAGTCGGAAGACGCTCATTCGGAAAAGGGCTGGTGCAAAAACCATTGTCTTTTCATGATGGCTCGGTAATCCGGTTAACCATTGCCCGGTATTACACACCTTCCGGCAGATGCATTCAGAAATCTTATGAAAAAGGGGAAGAAGATTACGATTCGGATTATTACAACCGTGTGAAAAACGGAGAGCTTTACAGTGCTGACAGTATTCACTTTAATGATTCGCTTAAGTATTTTACAAATAACAAACGAACCGTTTATGGCGGTGGCGGCATCATGCCCGATGTATTCGTCCCGGCTGATACTTTACCGATAACAATATACTCCAGCTCTCTCCAGCGCAAAGGCATAATCAATGATTTCACATTAAGCTATGTTGACCGAAACCGCAATAAAATGCTGACAGCATATCCCGATATTAATGCTTTCAAAAAGAATTTTGCAACTGATGAAATCTTCCTCAACGAATTTTTCGCTTTCGCTGAAAAGAAAGAGTTAAAGAAGGATGAAGAAGGATGGAAAAGATCATCCGTCCTCATTCAGACCATCCTCAAATCAGTAATAGCCCGTGACCTTTACGGCACCGGGGCCTTTTACGAGGTTTACAACGATGTAATGAACGACAGTTACAAAAAAGCTATCGAGTGCATTCAGAACAATACGTTTGATAAGATGAAAATTGCTGAAAAATAATTTGTGCAAAAACAGAAAAAGCACAAACCGTAATAAATGGTTTGTGCTTTTGTTTTATAAAAAACAATTCTTTACATCTTCCGTGTAAATTTTATTTCCATTGTTTTAAACTCTTTTCCATCCTGTGTCGAATACATTTCCATGAACTGGTTATTATCATCAATTATTTTAAACGTTTCTCTCACCTTCATTTGTTTTCCTGACATAGGATCTACACATTCACCTCCGAAATTAATGGTCTTTGTTTTTTCATCATATTTACCTTCCATATACATAATGCCTGTACCCATGTTATCTATCCAGGTGCTCATAAAAACTTTTTTAGTATTGTCATAACCGACAGTGCTTGTTCCTTCAAACGGCATTCCGTTAAATGAACCTTTTGACATTGATTGCTGGTAACGACCGCCTAATATCATGGTATTGGTGCACGTTGCAGTGCTTTTTGTGGGAGGTGCAGAAGGATCCATCCACATGGTCACTTCCTCATTCCAATCGCCATTGGACTTTGCAAGCATTTCATGCATGGGGCCGGGCGTCATATAAGTCATCCATGCTTTCATCTGAGCATCTTGCGCCTGGGCATTCTGAGCTTCTTTAGCCCGCGCCTCTTTTACTTTTGCTTCATTTCCCTGCGCATCTTTATTTTGCGCTGTTGCATTAAAACATGTTACTGCCAATGCAACAAGACCGATAATGTAATTGATTTTTTTCATGATTGTTTTGTTATTTAAAGTTAGTTTGGGTACAAATGTAAAAAATCCTGATTAAAATAAAAAACGAAGGGATCGTATGTCATACGATCCTTTTTGTCATTAATAAATTTATTTCTTAATTTTTATGTGATACAATCAGCTTGTTCGTACTGATGGCTTTGCCTCCTGAAATCAATGAATAATAATATACACCTGCCTGGAATGAAGAAGTGTTTACCTGTATGCTTTGCTTTGAATCGTCCAGCTTAACTTCAAGTATTTTTGAGCCGATCACATTGTAAAAAATAATTTTTGACGCGTTATTCTGGTTGACCAGGTGATAAGCAATTGATGTGGCACCATCCGCAGGGTTGGGGTATGGCAAAGAAATAAAATCAGTTGTTGCATTCGCAATTTCATTTATGCCGGTTGGAAGAATATTATAAGTAAATTCAAGGCAAACAGAATCAGAAGGATTCGCCATATCATACCAGCAATAGGTTACCTTGCTAAAGCCCGGAATAAAGTAGGTTCTGAGATCAGCCCTGCCCAGTGAAATACTGCCTGCAGGCATAACTTCAGGATAAAATGAAGTATCTGTAATGGGTGCATAACAATTCACTCCCCAGCAAAACAAACTTTCATGACCAGGAGCAAGATCATTTATTAGCCGGTACATCATTACATTTTTTGTAGAACTGCTTATATTAACCACATCTACTGTACCTTCATATTGATAGACACTGGCATCGCCCTGAAGTACATTATTAAGACTTTGAAGCGATAAACTCTGCGCATTCATTTTTACAGAGAATAGAGATGCGATTAAGAGGAGTGTGTAAATTTTTTTCATGCTGATTGCTTAATTTGAAGTTATAATACCTTGCAAAGCTAAGAAAATAAAAACAATTAAAAAACAACTTTTGGATTATTATTACTTTTTCTATGGAAATATGATAAAAAATACATTTTCATGTGCTTCAGGCTTTTGTCAATTAAAATTAATTACCTATGTTTGTTCACTCAAAATTCAATAAACTCGACAATTAAACTAAAATCAATTATCTCATGAAAAAAATTTACTCATTGCTTGCAATATTATTAATTGCGGGTGTATGCTTCTCTCAGTCACAAAGACTGGTCATGTTCGAAGAATTCACGCAGGCATCCTGCCCGCCTTGTGCAACAACTAATCCCGCCCTGAATGCTTTGTTGAATGCAAATTCAGACAAGGTAGTTTCAGTTAAATATCAGACTTCGTGGCCAGGCTATGACCCGATGAATGTGCAAAATCCCACACAGGTTCAATCCCGTGTTACTTATTATAATGTTACAGGGGTACCTCATGGAAAACTCGATGGCGGACTAGGTTTCAGCGGTCAGCCGGCTGGTTTGACACAGACAAATATTAATACCCGTTATGCATCACCTTCTCCTTTTACTATTGATGTTTCTCATTATTTATCTCCTAATAATGATTCCATTTATTGCCATGCTACTATTACCTGCACACAGGCTGTTTCCGGCACTTTGAAAGCACATATGGCAGTCATAGAACGAATGGTTTATTTTACAAATCCTCCGGGCACCAATGGTGAAAAAACTTTTGAAGGAGTAATGAAACGAATGCTTCCTTCTGATCAGGGAACTGCTTTAGCCGCTACCTATAATCCGGGTGATATTATTAATGTTGATAATGCATGGGCGCTTTCCAACGTTTATGACATAAATCAATTAGCTGTGGTTGTTTGGGTACAGGATAATGCCAATAAAAATGTTCACCAGGCAGGATATAGCCGCCCGCACATTACAGATGATGCCGGCATAACGGACATAACTTCTACTGCACAATGTTCAGCTAACATGAATGTAAGCCCGGTAGTTAATCTTCACAATTTTGCAATAAGTGCATTAACGCAGGTAAATATTAATTATCTGATTGATGGAGGACCTGTTCAAACTTATGTGTGGAGTGGAACTTTAGCGCCTTTTTCAGATTTATCAGTAACACTTCCGGGAGTTGCTGTTGCTTCAACAGGCATCCATACAGTAACTTCCTATACTTCCATGCCAAATGGAGTAACGGACATGGATACTCACAATGACCAGACTACTCAGCACCAGGTAGCAATTCTTCCGCCACCGGTTGTTGCTCCGCTTATGGAGGACTTTGTATTAGCAACATTTCCGCCTGCCGGATGGTTACGTTTGAACGTTAGTATGAATGCTTATCAATGGGTTCATTCTACTGCAGGATATAATGGGGCCAATGGAAGCGCAGCAATTAATTTTTATCTTTCACCTGCCGGAAGCATTCAAAATCTGTATGCCCAGACTTTTGATTATTCATCAGCAATTGCAGGTTCAACATTAGAATTTGATCTGGCACACGCTATGTATAATTCTTTAACTTTTGACCGGCTGCAGGTAAATATTTCAACCGACTGCGGTGTAACCTGGACAAATGTTTACGATAAATCTGACCCGCAGTTGATGACACATTCAGGCTATGTTTCCACAGCCTGGACCGCTCCCAATACAAGCACTGATTGGAGACATGAAGTAATCAATATGGATGCCTTCATAGGGCAGCCAGAAGTGATGGCTGAATTTAAAGCCTTAAGTGCCTCTGGTAATTATTTATATATAGATAATGTAAATATCCGCACAGCCCCGCTAGGAATTAATTCAGTTTCTTTAAGTGAGAATATAAATGTTTATCCTGTTCCCAGCAGCGGTATTGTTACTCTTGATGTAAATTTTGAATCCGCACAGAATTTAAAAGTTGCTGTTTATAATTTGGTTGGTGAAGTAGTATCCCAATTTGAAATAGGAAAAACAATTGGTGGTTCATTCCCGATCAATCTTTCAAAAGTTGCTGAGGGTGCTTACACAGTTAAAATTTCAACTGATTCTGAAACTGTGGTTAAATCTCTTAACATTGTAAAGTAATTTTATAACTAATTTCAATAAACAAAGAGGGACTGGAAAATTTCCAGTCCCTCTTTGTTTATGTAAAAAATATTCTTAAGTTTGCTTTCTCAAATGTCAAAATAAATCTATAATTAAAATTTAAATCTATAATCTCATGAAAAAAATTTACTCTTTGCTTGTCTCATTATTTGTGGCAACCTTATGTTTCGGGCAATCTCAAAGGTTAGTATTGTTCGAAGAATTTACCCAGGCTTCCTGCCCGCCATGTGCAACTACGAACCCGGCATTAAATACATTGTTGAATGCCAATCCTACTAAAATTGTGGCTATTAAATACCAGGTATCATGGCCAGGTTTTGACCCTATGTACCTTCAAAACCCGACTGAAGTTACAGCAAGGGTTAATTATTATGGAGTCAGCGGTGTTCCAAATGGCATTGAAGATGGGAATCAGTATAACGCGCAGCCGTCTTCTTTTACTCAGACATTAATTAACAACCGCTATGCCATGCCATCTCCTTTTACTGTTACGTTATCACATACATTTTCACCTAATCATGATTCAATTTATGCACATGCTGATGTCGTATGCACACAAGCTGTTTCCGCAACTACTTATGCACGATTTGCAGTAATAGAAAGAAATATCTGGTGGTGTGCGCCTCCCGGTACGAATGGTGAAACACATTTTGAAGGAGTAATGAAAAAAATGCTTCCAAATGTAACAGGAACTTTGATGCCTGGCGCAATAAACGTTGGAGATCAGTTTACGTATGATTTTGCATGGAAACTTACAAATGTTTACGACAAGAACCAGTTGGCAGTAGTTGGTTTTATCCAAAACAACACCACAAAAGAAGTTTACCAGGCAGCTTACAGCTCTCCTCAACAACTTACTGATGATTCAAGAATTACCTGTACCGGACTCACAATTCCTACTTTAAATTGTACAGGCTCGGTTACACCTACTGTTGAGTTTGCAAACCTCGGATCAAACACCTTAACTTCTCTTACCATCGCTTATCAATTGGATGGAGGTTCACCGCAAACCTATGCATGGAATGGTTCAGTAACATCTGGCGCTGTGTCAACGGTAACATTACCTGCACAAACAGTAACCTCAGGATCGCACACTTTTACAGCGACTGTTACCAATCCTAATGGTACTACAGACCTCAATACCTATTATGATAACGCATCCAAGACTTTTTCTGTTACAGCAGCAGCAGGAGCAGCTCTGCCGCTTGTTCAGGATTTTGTTTCAGTAGTTTTCCCGCCTGTAAACTGGGTAAGAAATAATCCCGATAATGGACCAACATGGACAAGAGTTACAGCAGGAAATTTGACTACAGGATCTGCTAAAATAGATTTTTATAATAGCGCAAGCGGACAAATTGATGAACTCATTACACCCGGATATGATTTTGCCGGCAGCATTACAAGTGCTGCGTTAGATTTTGATGTTGCTTATAGTCAATACGCTGCCAATTATAATGACCGCATCCAGTTTCAGCTTTCAACCGATTGCGGACAAACCTGGACTGATGTATGGAACTATGCCGGAGCCGCGCTTGCTTTCGGAAATCCTCCTTTCAGCAATGGAGCATGGACTCCAACTTTATCCACACAGTGGCATCATCAGACTGTTTCGTTGAATTCGTATGTGGGAAATCCCAATGTATTTCTTAAGATTAAAGCCACAAGTAATTACGGCAACAATGGATATATTGATAATATCAATGTATCTGTCACCACAGGTGTAAAAGAAAATACTTTAAGCAGCCATGTCAATGTTTATCCTGTTCCGAGCAATGGAGTAGTTACTCTTGATGTAAATTTTGAATCAGCACAGAACTTAAAAGTTGCTGTTTACAATTTAATAGGCGAAGTGATTAATCAATTTGAAATTGCAAAAACCGTTGGCGGATTGTTCCCGATTGATCTTTCAAAAGTTGCTGATGGCGCCTACACAATGAAAATTTCAACAGATACTGAAACAATCGTTAAATCTATTAACATTGTGAAGTAAATTTTTAGCACTGATTTCGAAAAGAGGTTTGGAAATTTTCCAAACCTCTTTTTGTTTATTTTAGTTTCCTGATTGCAAAAAAAATAAAATGGAAATTTATTTTACAAATTTCGATTCACCGCTGGGAAATATTGAAATCGTTGCATCCAAGCATGCACTGCAGACTTTGCATTTTATAGAAATAAAAAATGTTCCTTCCCTGCACTTGCCTGAAATTGTTTTGAATTGCATCCAACAGCTGGAAGAATATTTTGAAGGAAAGAGAAAAATATTTTCGGTAAACACAGAACAAAAAGGTACGGACTTTCAAAAATTAGTTTGGAAAAAATTAGCAGATATTCCTTATGGTAAAACGGTTTTCTATCTTGAGATAGCAAAAAAAGCAGGAGACGAAAAAAGTGTGCGCGCTGTTGGAAATGCGAGTGGGAAAAATAAAATCCCTATAATTATTCCATGTCATCGCGTCATCGGAACGAATGATAGCCTGGTTGGTTATTCAGGAGGATTGTGGAGAAAGCAATGGTTGCTGGACCATGAAAAAAAATATACTTACGGGATTCAAAAGCTTTTTTAAGAATTTGCTTTTCAAAGCAAAGCCGGACCCGTTTAAATATTTATAGCGCCAAGCACCTGTTCGTTCAAAGGTTTATTAAGAAATTTATGAACAAAACGGTTTTTATTGGCCCGGTTAAGATCTTTAAAGCTATCAGATGTAGAGAGCATAATGATTTTGCATTTTGTATGAATAGATTCATGGAGCAATTCAAATTTATCTAAAAATTGGAACCCATCCATGATTGGCATCATGATGTCAAGAAAAATAATATCAGGCAGGTTTTCTGTTTTTTCATTTTTAAGATAATCGAGGGCAGCCTGAGCTGACTCGAAAACTTCAACTTTACTTGCAAAACTGTTCATCTCAACAAGTTTTTTATTTACAAAATTGTCAAGCGTATTGTCATCAATTAAAAGAACTTTTGCGTATTTTACTTTACCGGAGGATTCTCCAACTGTCAAATCGGATTTAACTTCAATCATAGGTTATAAATGTTTAAAATTTATTTATCCTGCTTACGAAAGATTTTAAAATAAGTTATGTTTTTAAAAATAAAAAATGCACCCCCGTGTTACCGGGAATGCACCTAACCTGAAACCATGAGAAAAACTTTCTTAATTCAATCTTGTCGCTTCCGTGCGATCGGATATTTTTTCGGTATATTCAACCATGTAACCATATATGCCGATGTAACCGGCTTCAGGAAACGGAACTACCGTGCACCGAATGACAGTATTTTCTAAATCTATATTTATATCTGCAACTGCGGGATTTCTTAATGAATTGTATATTTCCGGATGCGTATTCAGGATATTCGTTGGAACAGTTTCTTTAATTTTAGCATCCCAATGATTTAAAATTGTATTTGCCGGATTGTTGGAATAGATGACATTAAAGTTATAATCAAACTTTAATACAGGGAATGCACATTCTTTTTTCTGCTGACTTTTTGAATCTGATTTTTTCATTTATATTTTTTTCTAATGGACATTTCATAAATGATACCAAAAGAATTTTAGATATGTGAAATGTATGTAAGATATTGGAAGAAGTGAACAGATGTTCGGGGATCAGGGATTAGGGATTAGAGCGCATCACCGTTGGGGCAGTTAAATTACTATTGGAAACAGTTTGAAAATGGTTGAAAGATTTTATTAATAAACAATGAAAAATGTTTCCTGAATACGAAACTCTCACCCTAAACCCTAAACTTTGCTTAATTTTGCATAAAATTTAAATACTACAATGCCATATCCGGAACAAATATGTATGCCAATGAGACAGGATTTAACACTCGTTGGGTTTGAAGAGATAAAAACAGCCGCCCAGGCTGACCAGGTTATTCCAAACAGCAAAGGCACCTTATTATTAATGATAAATTCTATTTGTGGATGTGCAGCAGGTACTGCACGCCCGGGGGTAAAGCTTTCTTTGAAAGGAGATAAAAGACCGGATAAGCTGGTAACCGTTTTTGCCGGCCAGGATATTGAAGCAACCGCGGGTGCGCGAAAATTTACTATTCCGTACCCCCCTTCTTCTCCGAGTATTGCCTTATTCAGAGATGGCAAGCTGGTACATTTTATAGAACGTCATCATATTGAAGGACGCTCTGCAGAAATGATAGCTGAAAATCTTAAAGGAGCGTACGAAGAATTTTGCTGAAAAAAACTTACTGGCGTCAGCTCACCCTGCTCCAGTTGGTTTTATCTTTTTCCATCACAGATAATCTTTCAAAAATATTTTCATGCTGAGGTAAAGCCAGGCGAGGATCGTTTTCTAAAATTCTGATGGCTGCCTTTCGGGCAAGGTCAAGAATTTGTGTGTCTTTTGAGAGATCGGCTATTTTCAAACCAACAATTCCGCTTTGCTGTGTTCCTGATAGTTCGCCCGGACCCCGTAATTTTAAATCCGTTTCGGCTATTTCAAATCCATCGTTTGTACGTACCATTGTTTCCAGCCTCTGCCTTGCTTCATGACTAAGTTTTGACCCGGTCATTAAAATGCAATAGGATTGCTCGGCTCCTCTGCCCACTCTTCCGCGTAATTGATGCAGTTGCGATAATCCGAATCGTTCTGCACTTTCAATTATCATGACACTTGCATTTGGAACATCCACTCCTACTTCGATTACTGTGGTAGCTACCATAATATTTGTTTTGCCCTCTGCAAAATTTTTCATTTCATAATCTTTATCCTTCGATTTCATTCGCCCATGGACAATGCTTACTTTATATTGTGGAATTGGAAATTCACGGCTGATGGCTTCAAACCCTTCCATCAGATTATTGTAATCCATTTTTTCTGATTCTTCAATCAACGGGTAAACAATGTAAATCTGCCTTCCCAATTTTACCTGTTCTTTCAAAAAACCAAACAAAAGCAAGCGCTTAGATTCGAAATAATGAACCGTTTTAATATGCTTGCGGCCGGGAGGCAATTCATCAATAACAGAAACATCAAGATCGCCATATAAAGTCATTGCTAATGTCCGGGGAATGGGCGTAGCCGTCATTACGAGCACATGAGGAGCCTCGCCCCGACCCTCTCCAAAGGAGAGGGAGTCCTGCACACGGGCTTCTCCACCGGAGAAAAAGGACAGCTCTTGTTTAATTTTTTTAAGAACTTTTTCAATATTTACTAAAACCTCTTCATTGGAAAAACGGATTACTTTAAATCCAATATCTTTTAATATACCGGTGCGTAAATTATCTGCTTCAATAATTTTAGGGTCATTAGGATATCCACCATCAATTTCGACAATTATTTTTTTTGATAAACAAATAAAATCAACAATGAATTCATCAATAATATGTTGCCGCCTGAATTTAAATTGTTCAAGATTTTTTCCTTTTAAATAGTTCCACAAAATTTCTTCTGCTTCAGTTGTTCCTTTCTTTAACTCCTGTTGATCTAATTTCAAAATATCATAAGAAGAATTCCGTGCTGTTTGATATCCATAAACAGGTTTTGTATTTACATCTTTTATTCCGTTGGAAAAGCCAGCGGGCTGCTCTCCCTTCCTTTCGGGAAGGGTCGGGGATGGGCTTCTTTTCATCCAAAGTCTTGCGCGCTGTTCCACTCCAAAGCGATGTTGTTCATCTATTACTACTAAACCAAGATTATTGAAATGCACATCATCTTCAATCAGTGCATGAGTGCCGATAAGGATGTGAGAAGTGTTATTTTTTAAGTTTTCAAGAATTTGTTTCCGCTCTTTATTTTTAGTTGAACCCGTTAGCAATTCAACATTTATTTTCATATCGCCTAAAAAATTTTTTATTGTTTCAAAATGCTGCCTTGCGAGAATTTCAGTGGGAGCCATCATACAGGCCTGGTAACTGTTATCAATAGACAGTAATATGCTCATCAAAGCCACTAATGTTTTTCCGCTGCCGACATCTCCCTGCAGCAAACGGTTCATTTGCTTCCCGGAGCCCAAATCCTTCCTGAGTTCTTTCAACACTTTTTTTTGTGCATTTGTTAACTGGAAAGGAAGACGATGGTGATAAAAATAATTGAACTGGTCTCCAACCTTTGAAAAAATTTTCCCTTTGTATTTTTCTGTTCTTACTAATTTCAACTTTAGCAATTTTACCTGGAGGTAAAAGAATTCTTCAAACTTTAACCGGAACTGTGCTTTGCGTAATTCGTTTGTATCAGGAGGAAAATGAATGGTTGTTAATGCTTCTTTTAGCGAAATCAATTTTAATTCCGTAATTAAATATTCCGGAAGCGTTTCATTTATTTCCTGAAATGAAATTTTTTCGGCAAGCTTTCTTTGCCATCTTAAAATTGCCCTGCTATCAATTCCTTTCGCTTTGGATTTTTCTGTTGTATTATAAAACGGTTGTAACCTTTTATTGATGGTTTCAGCAGCTTCTGAGACCACTTCCATTTCAGGGTGAACAATATTTATTTTGTTTTGAAATAATGCGGGTTTGCCGAAAACAATATATTCTATTCCCGCTTTAAGCGTATCACGCATCCATTTTATTCCCCGGAACCATACCAATTCAACTGTTCCGGTTTCATCCCTAAATTGAGCCACCAGCCGGGTTGCTCTTTGTTTACCAAGAGAGGTAACAGAAACAATTTTGCCTTTCAATTGTATGTAAGGCATCTGGTCATTGATCTCTTTTATTTTATAAATTTTTGTACGATCTACATAACGAAAAGGATAATGATGAACAAGATCGTTGAAAGTAAAAAGTTCAAGTTCCTTATTCAAAACCCGGGCACGTTGAGGCCCCACTCCTTTCAGAAACTCAATTTGAGTTTCAAAAAAATTTCCGGGTTTTGGTTTATTAAAATTCATTGGAACAAATTTAGTTCAATCAACTTCCTCTCTGACGAACCGGGATGAACTTTCAGAAAGTTTTCAAAAACAAAAGCCCCCCGCAGAATTGCGGAGGGCTTGGTAAACTTTAATCAAATTCGTAATTCAAATATATTGATTACTCCATTTTCTTAACGTTTACTGCGTTGAGACCTTTTTTCCCTTCGGTCACATCGTAGCTGACAGTGTCATTTTCTTTCACCTTGTCAATTAAGCCAGTGTGGTGAACGAAGATTTCCTGGTTTGATTCATCTTCGGTTATAAATCCATAACCTTTAGAATCGTTAAAGAACTTTACTTTTCCTGTTTTCATTTTTAAGAATTAATTTTGTTAAACTTGGCGTCAAAGGTAATATTATTTCATAATTCTCCTAACAAATTTTGATTTTTTTTAAGAACAAATAATGAATAAAAAAGCACAGATAATAGCGGGCAATATTGTAGATGTGGTGAACCGAAAAATTTTTGCCGGCAGTATACATATTGATAACGGAAATGTTAAGACCATTGTGCCGGATGACAACAAATATTCAACCTTTATTCTTCCTGGTTTTACAGATGCTCATATTCATATTGAAAGCTCTATGCTTACTCCTTATGAGTTTGCCCGCATTGCTTTAACACATGGAACTGTGGCAACTATTAGCGACCCCCATGAAATTGCAAATGTGAATGGACTGGATGGCATTGACTATATGCTGGAAAATGCTAAGGATGCAAAGCTGAAATTTCATTTTGGTGCACCCTCATGCGTTCCTGCAACGTCTTTTGAAACTGCCGGTGCCGTTTTGAATACGGATGCTGTGGAGGAATTGATGAAGAGAAATGACATCTGGTATTTATCAGAAATGATGAATTATCCTGGTGTTTTATTTTCTGATGATGAGGTAATGAAAAAAATTGCTCTTGCAAAAAAGTATCATAAACCTGTGGATGGCCATGCTCCGGGTTTACGTGGTGCAGATGCTGAAAAATATATCAAAGCCGGTATCACCACCGACCATGAGTGTTTCACAAAGGAAGAAGCATTAGATAAAATAAAATTCGGGATGAAAATTCTGATCCGTGAAGGGTCGGCCGCAAAAAATTTTGAGGCATTGCATGAATTGATTTCCGAATATCCTGGCTTGTGTATGTTATGCAGCGATGATAAACATCCTGATGATTTGTTGATAGGCCACATCAATCAATTAGCAGCAAGAGCTGTTGCACAAGGTCACGATCTGATGAATGTTTTGCAATGTGCCTGTGTGAATCCGGTAAAACATTATAATTTACCTGTTGGATTATTGCAGACAAATGATCCCGCGGATTTTATTATAGTGAAGGATTTGAAAACTTTTAGTGTGCTGGAAACTTATATTAATGGTGAATTGGTTTCAAAAAACTATAAATCATTTCTGAAACAAAAAACGCATCGCATCATTAATAATTTTTCTACGGAACAAAAATCTGTTGATGATTTTAAAATAATAGCCACAGATTCACTGATTAAAGTAATTGAAGCGTTGGACGGACAATTAATCACTAATGAACTAAGAGCAGCATGTAAAATTGAAAATGGTTTTGCTGTTTCAGATGTTGAAAACGATATTTTGAAATTAGTTGTAGTGAACCGTTATGTAAATAAAAAACCCGCAGTTGCCTTTATAAAAAACTTTGGATTGAAATCAGGTGCGATAGCATCCACAGTTGCACATGATTCACACAATGTAATTGCTGCAGGGGTTTCGGATGAAGAAATTTGTAAAGCGGTAAATCTTTTAATTGAAAACAAAGGCGGACTGAGTGTTGTTAATGGGAAGGATAAAAATGTTCTGGCATTACCCATTGCAGGTTTAATGAGTGATAAATCATGTGAAGAAATTGGTATGTTATATTCCTCACTCGATAAAAAAGTAAAACAGCTTGGCTGCAAATTGCGTTCTCCTTATATGACATTATCTTTTATGGCTTTGCTGGTAATCCCAAACCTTAAGCTGAGTGATAAAGGTTTATTTGATGGAAAAAATTTTCAATTTACATCCCTTTCTAATTAAGTATTTCTATGCCATCCCCTCTTTTTTTTGTATTGTTACCAGACGGGCTTAATTTTTTCTTAACTTGGGTGCAATAAAAATTTATATTTCAAACTTATCCCGACAACTCCATTCTATATGAAAAAAATAATATTCATTTATATCATTACTTTTTGTAACTTAATATTTTCATCGGCTTATGGGAATAATGATACATTGATTAACAGCCGTTCGGTTTGGAAATACAGAGATAACGGAAGCAACCAGGGCAGCGGATGGAAAAATAAAACATTTAATGACGCTGCCTGGCCAAGCGACACAGCACAGTTTGGTTATGGTGATGGCGATGAAACCACAATTGTCAGCTATGGAACTGATCCGAATAATAGATACATCACTACCTATTTCAGAAAAACTTTTACTGTTGCCAATCCCTCTCAATATGATTCTCTGCAGCTTCAGATCCTGCGCGATGACGGTGCACGGGTTTTTCTTAATGGAACAAGCGTGGCGAGGAGCAACCTGCCAACAGGCACATTGACATACACCACGCTCGCCAAACTAAATCAAGGTGTGGCAAAAGAAAATAAATATTATTTATTCAACATCAGTCCGTCTTTGCTATCCATCGGAAATAATGTAATAGCTGTTGAAGTACATCAATTCAGCATAACGAGCGATGACCTTGGTTTCGATTTGCGATTAATCGGAAAGTTTACTCCATGCGCCATTCCTGATAGTCTTGCTGCATCAAACATTACTGTTTCTTCAGCCCAGCTCGATTGGTCTTCTATAGCCGGAGCTATTAGTTACAATGTTCAATATCGAATTGCAGGAAGCAGCACATGGACAACTGTAAATGTTGGATCAGATCCACTAAATATTTCTTCGCTTTCTCCTGCATCAGATTATGAATGGCAGGTGCAGACAGTTTGTTCTACTGATTCCAGTACATTTTCTTCCCTGTCAAATTTTACTACACCTGCTCCTCCTTGCGACACGACTTCAAATTTAACATCTTCAAACATCACAACTTCTTCTGCTTATTTAAGCTGGAATGCTGTGAACGGGGCAATCAGTTATAACGTACAATACCGCATCATCGGTTCGGGTTCATGGACAAGCACATCGTCAGCTACTAACAATTTAAATATATCACCACTCTCTCCTTCGTCAAATTATGAATGGCAGGTGCAGACAGTTTGTTCATTATCATTAAGTGCATTTACTTCATCAGCAAATTTTGTAACACTGACTCCTCCCTGTGATACTCCTTCAGGGTTGGTTTCCTCAGGTATTACTACCTCTTCCTCTAATCTAAGCTGGAATGCTGCAACCGGGGCTATCAGCTACACAGTACAATACAGGATCATTGGCTCCGGATCGTGGATAAGCGCATCTTCTGTTACTAATAATCTGAACATTATGTCCTTAACACCTGCATCGAATTATGAATGGCAAGTGCAAACGGTTTGTTCATCATCATCAAGTACATTTTCTTCTCTCGCTTTTTTTACAACACTCACTCCTCCGACTTGTGATGTGCCAACGGGAATTTTAATAACTGCAGTTACTTCTTCTTCTGCAACAGTATCATGGACAGCGGTTGCAGGTGCAGTAAGTTACATAGTCCAATATCGCTTAGTGGGCGGAACATGGAACCAGGTTTCAACTGCCTCTGCAACAGTAAATCTTACAGGTTTGTCCACGGCACGAACGTATGAATGTAAAGTGCAAACAGTGTGTTCATCCTCATCCGGCAATTTTTCTGAGTCAGCTTCTTTCACCACGTTGCAAAATATAATCACCGATTCATTGATACTTGCCAATGGTGTATGGAAATATCTCGATAACGGGAGCAACCAGGGAACTTCGTGGCGGGCCTCTTCCTTTAATGATGCATCATGGGCTTCCGGTCCTGCAGAGCTGGGTTATGGAGATGGTGATGAAGGTACGGTGGTAAGCTATGGCCCCAATTCATCAGCAAAATACATCACTACATATTTCAGAAAAACTATTACTATTCCAAATCCGTCAGTATATACTTCTCTTGCATTAAGTATGATACGTGATGACGGTGCTGTGGTATATATAAATGGCACGGAAGTATTTCGATCTAATATGCCTTCGGGAACTATATCTTATACTACGCTTGCATCAGCAGGAATAGGAGGTGGTGATGAATCAACCTGGCAAAACATGGTGTTAACTCCTTCCCAGTTTGTTTCAGGATCCAATGTCATTGCGGTAGAGATACACCAGAGTGCGGCTACAAGTACTGACATCAGCTTTAAAATGAGATTAGCCGGAATGAATAACAGCGGGATTGTGACCACTCAAAGAGGGCCATATCTCCAAATGCTTACTCCGAACAGTATCCACATACGCTGGAAAACAGATGTTGCCACTAACGGCCGTGTTCGCTGCGGAACGGATATGAGCTATGGAACTATTATTGACAGCAGCACTTCTGTTACCGAGCATGAGGTAAAAATCACAGGATTAAATCCCGGTACAAAATATTATTATACCATTGGTTCATCAACTATGGACCTGCAGGGTGATAAGAATAATTATTTTAAAACTTCGTTGCCCACCGGTTCCACTGCACCATTTCGTGTCTGGGCAATAGGAGATTTTGGTAATAACTCAGCGAACCAGGATGTTGTACGTGATGCATATTTGAACTATGCAGGAAACAACCCTGCAAATTTCTCGATATGGCTGGGTGATAACGCCTATGCTACAGGAACAGAAGCTGAATTCACAACGAACGTTTTTGCAAAATACCCGGGTGTTTTTAAAAACACGCCATTGTATCCGGGTTTGGGGAATCATGATTACGCTAATATCGGTTATCAATCGGCAAGCGCATTGGGAACTAACTTTCCTTATTTTAATTTATTCACTTGTCCTTCTAACGGCCAAGCAGGCGGAATACCATCAGGCACTGAAAAATATTATTCATTCAATTACGGCAATGCTCACTTTATAGCCATAGACAGCTATGGTGCATTAAATAACCCGGGCAGCCC
>DATEMK010000387.1:0-3878 GCA_035275625.1 Bacteroidia bacterium | reverse complement strand
AAATGGATGATTTTATGATAATCTCCTTATCAGTCCCATTGCAATGTCAATCTTTATGTAGTATTGCCGGAAATTTCCGGTAAAGCGGTTTTCTTTCATATTTATTCAATGAAAAAAATTTTATTAAATACGGTTATTTCTTTTCTCACAATGATACATCTCTCATTTGGCCAGGATGTGTTTAATAAGAACTATACAATTAAAGACGGGTTGTCAAGCCAGACGGTGTATTGCGCAGAGCAGGATAACCAGGGGTTTATGTGGTTCGGAACGGATGCTGGCGTGTGCAGGTTTGACGGCAAAAACTTTCGCTTGTTTACCACTAATGAAGGTCTTCCGGATAATGAGATCCTTAAAATGAATAAGGATTCCAAAGGAAGAATCTGGTTTATGAGCCTCAATGGGATATTAAGCTATTATTATAACGACACCATTTTTAATAATGAAAATGATTCAAGGCTTAATAAAGCAAGAGCCGATAATGGCATCATCACCTTTCTTGAAGACAGCAGGCACAATCTGTGGTTTGGAACATTAGGAAGCCAGGTTCTTTGCATTACTGAAACGGATGGTATGGTATACGATATTCCGCTCGTGAAAATGGATTCAGTTATCCCTTCAGGCTGGGTTTTTCTTCATGAGCCGGCACCCGGAAGGATTTGGGTGGAATCTATCGGTCAAATTTATGAACTTAAAAACAAAACCTTTACCTTACTGCAAAGCCAGTTATCGCATATTATTAGTAATGTAAAAACTTTTTTTTGGGAAAATACAGGCGCGCAAAATACCGTTATTGTAATTAATTCAGGGATTTATGAGCTTAACGGGGAGAATCTTAAATTAATTATATCTGCGGATTCCACACCCCGGCATTTACGTGAAAATGTTTATATGGTAACGGTAAATCCGAATAAAGATATATGGCTTTCAACTTCCGGCAAACAAACTTTATATTTCAGGAGAAATGGAAACACTTACGATCCCGGAACGGTTTTTTTATCTGGTATCCTCGTTGGGCGTGTTTTTACTGACAACGAAAAAAATAATTGGCTTTGCACTATCGGCAACGGGGTTTTCAAAGTTTCTCCCCGCGATCCGCATATAAAAATTTATGCACACTATAATACGGTTTCAAAACCACAGGTCCTGTGCGTAACTATTGATCCCGCGAAGAATGTATGGTTTGGATTAAGCAATGGAACGGTCACCTGCCTGGCGAATGGAATAGAAACAAATTACATTTTGCTGAAAAATGAGAATATTAACCGCGTTTTACATCTTGTTTCTGATTCTGCTGGTAATATTTTTTGTGCCGCAGATGGCGGCTTATTTTTAATCAGGAAACTGAAAGATGGTAATTTTGCTCAGCCCATTAAAATACAAAGCAGGGTTTTCCTGGGTGGTTCTTTTAAATATCTATGCTTTAGCAGGAATGGACAGCTTTTAGCCGGCAGGCCCGGGGGAATTGTCATCTATACCCCTTTAAAAAATGGAGATTACATAGATTCATTGAATCCCCTGCTTCCGTTAAAACGTTGTTATGCCATGCATTTTGATTACGAAAACAACCTTTGGTTTGAAAACTCCGAGCAGCTTTTTTCTTTTGATGGAAAAAAACTTACGCCTTTTCCGGGATCAGCGCGGGAGTTTGGAGTTAAAATAAGTGACATTGATGAAACCCCGGACTCCGTACTTGTCATTTCCACTTTCGGAAACGGCATCAGGTTTATAAAACAGGGTAAAATCATCGGGCGGTTTACAGCGGCTGACGGAATGGTTTCAAACCTGTGCCGCAGAGTTTTTTGCCGCGGTAATTATATTTATGTGTCAACCAGCCGTGGCTTCAGCTCATTTAAATATGAGAAAGGCAAAGTGAGCAACATCGAAAATTTTTCTTCCCGCGATGGAATCATTTCTGATGATATCCATGATATTGTTTCCGATAGCGGCAATACATATCTTGCTACTTCGGAAGGCTTATGTGTGGTGAGTAAAAATTTTAAGAAGGATGTATCGGCTCCTCCTCCCGTATACTTCATGTCCGTCTATTCCGGGAATTCAGTAATAAAATTCATGAACGGCAATTTTACTTTAAGCTACAACCAGCAAAATCTCCATGTGCATTATATCGCCCTTACTTATGAAAGGCCCGACCAGGTGGTTTATCAATACCGTCTTAATGAAAATTCTGATTGGGAAGAAACATCCAATGCAAACATCCAGTTTTCATCGCTGAATCCCGGCAGCTACAGGTTTGAGTTGCGTGCACGCAAGTTTAACTCCGGGTGGAGCAACCCTTCCCTGCTGACATTTACCATAACTCCACCCTTCTGGCAAACAACCTGGTTCAGGATGCTGGCGGCCCTCGCGCTGTTATCTCTTATATTCGCTGTCTTTCGGATCATCATGCTTCGCAGATACCGGGTCCGTTTTCAAATGCTTAAGCAGCAGGAATCTTTAATTGCTGAAAGAAACCGGATTGCAGCAGATGTGCATGATGACATAGGAGCTGACCTCAGTAATCTTCTTCTTCTTGCCAGAATTACAAAAAACAGCCATACTATAAATGACACAGATAAAATACAGGTAAGCAGGATTGAAAATGCCGCATCGCTTGTAATATCTAAAATGGATGAAATTATATGGTCTTTAAACCCCGTTAATGATAAGCTGGTAAACGTCATATATTTTATCGAACGGTATGCCGAAGATTTTCTCAATACCTGCCGCATTGAGCACAGCATTGTATTGCCGGAGCTGATCCCTGATTTTTTCATTCATGCCGCTGACAGAAGAAATATTTTTCTAAGCGTCAAAGAACTTTTAAATAATATTTATAAGCATTCGGGCGCTACATCTGTACGTATCAGTTTCCGGGTGGAAAACAGCAGGAACCTCGAAATTATGATCAGCGATAATGGAAAAGGATTTGATCCCGGATCAATAAAATCAGGAGGAAGGGGCTTAAACAATATTCGAAAAAGGATCACGAATTTAAAAGGAACAATTTCATTTCGCGATACAACGGATCGCGGAGTTACTGTTTCCCTTGTCATACCATTAAAATAAAAAGTCATCCTTTTTGAGGATGACGTTCCCGGAATACTATGGCAGATTATCCGGATATTTGCTGCCTGTTCATGAAAACACAAAAAATAAAGCTTACTTTAATTGAAGACCATGCGGAGTTCAGGGAGAGCCTGCATTATTTATTGAACTCTGATGAAAAATATGATTGTGTGTCTTTTCCGAATGCAGAAGAAGCGCTGAAAAGTTTCCGGTTACGGGTTCCCGAAATTGTAGTGATGGATATTAATCTCCCCGGGATTTCGGGGATTGATTGCACCAGGGCCATACGTGAAAAATATCCCGGTGTGCAGGTAATGATGTGCACGGTGTACGAAGATGACGAAAAAATATTTGAAGCCTTAAAGGCAGGAGCAAACGGTTACCTGCTGAAGCGGGCTGCGATTAACGAAATTTTTGAATCCATTCATTCCATTTATACAGGTGGCTCCCCCATGAGCCCCGTTATAGCAAGAAAAGTAGTGGCATCTCTCCAGACAAAGAAAACCGCTGCTCCAAATAAATTATCAACCCGTGAAAACGAAATTCTTGATCTTATTGCAGAGGGGTGCCGTATTAAAGAAATTGCCGAAAGGCTGTTCATCTCGGTAAATACAGTCCGCACGCATATCCGCCACATTTACGAAAAGCTGCAGGTACAGTCGCGCATCGAGGCGCTTAATAAAACAGGGAAAAACCGGTTCTGATTTTTTTTAATTACTTATCCTTGTTTGCAGCAACAATAATTAATTCATTAAATCTTTATGTGCGCAAATTAACTTTGCATCTCATAGGGTTAGATTAGAAGCCGG
>DATEMK010000386.1:0-3669 GCA_035275625.1 Bacteroidia bacterium | reverse complement strand
GGTTTCCGTCCAATACTGTGCAAACGCCCTGAAAACATTTTTGTTCACACTCGGAGTAGTTTCCTGGTCAACCAGGTTTCTCAGCGCATTTGCAAACAAAGTTGAACTAGGTACAGCAGTTGCGCTTTTGCCGTCTTTATTAAAATCCTCCAACTTTTTGCAGGATCCGATAGTAAGCCCTATGGCTGCTATCATTATTATGATTAATTTTTTCATGTTTATTTTTTATTTTAGCTTTAATTAAAACTGAAGTGTTAAATTCAAACCATAATTTCTAACTGACGGTTGTACACCCGACTGAAAGCCCTGGATATTGCCAGCTGAAAGACCCGCCTCAGGATCGGCATAAGGTAAATTTTTATGGATAATCCAAAGATTACTTCCCACAAGCCCGACTTGTATATTGCTGAAGAAAGACTTCTCTTTTAAAGGACAATTAAAAGAAAGCACTACCTCCCTCAGCTTTACGTAACCTGCATCATAAACAAAAGCTGAGTTTGGATTTGTTGCCCAACCCCAAACCAAGTAATCATCACCGGCTACGCGAATATCGTTTGGAGAACCATCTTCTTTAACACCCTCTAAGATTACTCCACCGCCTTCAGTAAGGGGATTACGTATCGGGTTTCCAAGGTCATTGGTACCAACAGACTCAGGATACAGCCCGGTACCCTGTCCATAAGCCTGGTCTATAGTAAAGACTGAACCGCCTTTTTTGACATCAATAAGGAAGCTGAAAGACCATTTTTTGTAAGTCACTGTATTTGAAATACCCGCAAGGTAATCGGGGTTGATATTGCCAATAATATTGTCGGCTTCCGGTGTAACCATATAATATCCATCTTCACCCACAACTTTTTGTCCGTTCAGGTAAACAAAGTCTGTTCCCTTTAAAGTTCCATAGGCTTCACCGAGAGTGGCGTTCAATGTTACACCCTGCTGGAAGTTAGCCAGCTGAATATTGTCCACTCCTTCAAACAATTCTATCACTTCGTTTTTATTGTTAGAATAGTTTAAGTTAACGGTCCAGCTGAAATTTGTGGATCTCACCGGTGTGAAATAGAGATTCACTTCAAATCCTTTATTCCGGATAACTCCGGCATTTACGAATTTAGAAGTATAACCAGTTGCAGCGGAAACTGCAACAGGAACAATCTGGTCTTTGGTATCAGTTGTGTAAAAAGCAAAGTCAAATCCTACTCTCTTGTTTAGAAAAATCATTTCCAGGCCGGCTTCTTTGGTCGAAGAAATTTCAGGCTTCAGCTCACTATTATTTTTTGTAATTGGCAATGAAAACAGCGTGGTGCTTCCAAATGCAATTGGTTTTGAGTAAACGTTATCAATACTTCCCCACGGAGCATCATTACCCACCTGGGCAATATTGAGTCGAATTTTTCCAAAATCTATAATTGAAGTTTTCCAAATTTCTGAAAAAACAAAACCTAACGAAGCACCGGGATAGAAAAAGCTGTTTTTACTTGCAGGCAAGGTAGAAGATTTATCCTGTCTTCCTGTGAGGTCTAAATATAAAAATCTTTTGAACCCAAAAGAAAGGCTGGCAAAATAACCGTTCACTCCGATAGTCTGATCCTGTTCTATAGCCGCACTCGGGGTGTTCGCTGAATTGGAAATGGAGTACAATTCAGGAACGACAAGTCCTCCATTGGTAGAAGCAAATATCGTATTCAAATAATTTCTGCGGAAATTTGTACCAAGCAACCCGTTAAAGCTTAAATTATCGCTGAAATCTTTTTTGAAAGTAGCCATGATATCCAGGTTTGTTTCCCTGACATTTTTATTACGTCTTGAATATCCTGATGTAACTTCCGGTGGGGCTTGCCCTGGAGCGTTTATCCCAAATTCCTTTGCGTTGCTGGTCTTTGCCACTCGTTCTTCCTGGATGGCAGAATACTGATCTAAAGAAACGCGGGTCATTAAATTTACTACATTACTTACCTTGTAATTTAAGCTGGCAAATCCATAGATGCGGTCACGGCCATCACTCGAAAAACTTTTGTAACGCTGAAAATAAGGATTGTCCCAGAAAATAGGAATTGCAGGATTGTCTGAACTTGCCGGGTTCCATCCGAAGTTTCCATCTGTAAGCTCATACATATCTTTAAGCTGTGCAACACTCACATTTGTCTGGTACCATTGCCTGAAGCTGGTCATTATGTTATTATTATAACCTGTTTCATTACGCCCGACTGTCGAAGATCTGACATAGTTAGCTGAAGCGCCTGCAGTAAACCTGTCTGTAAGTTTAAAGTCAGCGTTGACACCGAAATTCCATTTTTTCAAAGTGCTGTTTGGCATAATCCCCTTTTCGTCAGCATTGCCAACAGAAAGCCTGTAAGCCCCCTTGTCTGTTCCGCCATCAATTGAGATGCTGTTAGTAAAAACTTTAGATGTGTTAAAGAATGAAATGGGACCTTCGTCCGGGTTAGAAGCATGATCCACCCAAGGAGTTTTCTGATGGAAAGTTGGTGATCCGGGAACAAAAGCATCCCATTGGTACACCATTAAAGAAGGATCGAAAGCATGACCATAAGATGCATCCTCTGTATATACAGTAACAAGTTCATCATCAGAAATAATACCATCACCATTAACATCTTCCTGGAAAAAATGACTGCCGGGTCCGCCATAATAAGGACCATATCCTGCACCATATTCATTTTGATAAGTAGGGAACGTTTTTTTATCCACCTTCCCGATCATTACACCCGAATTCCAGGTAACTCCAAGCCTGCTGCGACTGCCGGCTGGAGCAAGCTTGCCCTTTTTGGTTGTAATAAGAACCACACCTCTTGCAGCCCTTGAACCATAAAGTGCAGTAGCAGCGGAACCTTTAAGTACGTTCACCGATTCAATATCTTCCGCATTAATGTCGGAAACCGGGCTTCCATAATCATACCCTGCTCTTCCAAAGTCCTGACGATAGGAATGCGTCCTGGAATTATCGAGCGGAACACCATCAACAATAAACAATGCCTGGTTCTCACCCTGTAAAGAAGTTGTTCCCCTGATAATAATATTGGTTGATCCTCCCATATTCCCGTTGTTTTTTACCTGGACACCGGAAACTTTTCCGGACAACTGGTTAACAAAGTTTCCGCTTCTTACATCTGTCAACTGTTCTCCTGAAACTTGTTGTGTAGCATAACCAAGAGATTTCTTCTCCCTGGATATACCTAAAGCAGTTACAACTACTTCATTTAATTTTAAAATATCAGGCTCCATCAAAACATCAAGTGCATCGGTAGCACCAATGTCAAGTGTCTGTGACTTTAAACCTACCCCAGTAAACTGAAGCTGTTTACCAGTTGCACCAACGGTCAGCTTGTACTTTCCGTCAATATCAGTGGTAGTGCCATTGGTAGTGCCCATTTCTACCACGCTAACTCCGGGAATTCCTTTTTTATCCTCAGAAGAGGTAACCATCCCGGTGATAGTTCGTTCCTGAGCAAAGGCTTGCTGGATAAGGAAGGCAAGCATAAGTGCGAACAAGGTACTTGTTTTTCTCATAATGATTTTGTTTTGGTTGATTGTTTATTTTTTAGCAAATAAAATGAAATAAAATTAAATGATTAAACAATTATCTTAAAAATTAATAATGTAAAAATAGAAATAATTTAATATTCACATAACTTTAAGAAAAATATTTTT
>DATEMK010000385.1:0-8439 GCA_035275625.1 Bacteroidia bacterium | reverse complement strand
CCATCTTCGCTTGTATTCACATCTGCATATTGTGTCTGAAATCTTTCACGTAAGGACACGCTTATTTTTTTTATTTTATACTTTAAAGATAAATCAATATTGTACCTGTGCCGGGTACTATAAAAATCATCCACTCTTCTTTTCTGAATGAAGCGATAGCTTATTCCGAGAGAGACGAATTTATAAAATTTATAATCAACGCCTATTTCAGTAAATGCTGTTCCAAGCTCAGTAATGTTTTCGTTAAACCGCAATTCTTCGCTGAGACCGGCTGTTAATTTCTGTGTTATTTTTTTTTCCAGGTTCACGCTTGACCATAATCCGGCATCTTTGACCTGGGAAAAGGCAACTGGTATTTTTAAATAAAACAAGCAAACAAAAAGCAGTTGATAAAATATTTTATTCATAATAATAAACGTGCAATTGTGCTGAATCTCTCAGAAAATCTAACCTGCCTATCGTAACATGATTGATCTTCACTCCCATCCGGCTTTCAAGATCAGCAACCAGCTCTGCTTGCTTTTCAGGTTTTATCAGCTCAATGTTTTCATATAAAACAATTTTACTTACCTCCTTTTTCATCAGGATCCTGCTTTCAAGCAGGTAGGTAATTGCGAGAATGATAATATTTAAAAGTGTAAGCTCGTCCCAGTTTCCTTTGCTGACAGCACAGATAAGACCCATTGCAATGACCAAAAAAAGATAGGTCATATCTTTTATCGAAATGTCTTCCGTACGATAACGCAGCATTGAAAATACGGCAAACAATCCAAAAGCCGCACCCATGCTGATCTCTACTTTATTTAACAGGTAAGTAATGAGAAAAATAATCAGGTTGAAAATAAAAAAAGTAAAGACGTACTCCCGGCTCCGGTAAATGGGAAAATAAATAAAGCGGATTAAAACAAAAACAGAAAGGATATTTACAGCAAGACGCAGGAAAAATTTAGGTGATAGTTTTTCGAACAGTTCAAATGCAGTACCGGCTGTTTCGTTTGTTAAACTCTGTAGAAGTAGCATGAATTAATTTATTAAATCGTTTAATCTGTGGTTTGAAATTGTTATTTTTTAATTCAGTGAATAAGCTGGAAATGCCATAGCAATATTTGCTCAATGACCCTTCAATGATGTGATTTTGTTTCATTAACCGTACAAATTCAGAGCGTGCGCTTTTTTCCTGCTTGGTTTCGGCAATCACTATATTGTGAATGGTTTTTTCTGTTCCGTTATTCCTGAAATTTAAATGGAGGTCAACAGTAACGCGTTCGGGTGAAAACCGGTTTACCAATGTGATGCGAAAAAAATTAATCCACAACTTTGCTTCCAGCTGATCTGATGTTAAATGGGTCCGGTCATGGAGAAATTTTTCAGTATTTCCCCGGATGGTTTCTTCCATCAGCGGATGCATGATGCGTTTTTTTACGGTGCGGCCTTTGTTATTTTTAAATTTAATTTCAAAAAAATTCAGACCCGATTCCACATATTTTCTGAAACGGATTTTATAACGGTTGGAGCGGTCATTATGATGAAGATGATACAAATCAAAACTTTTGGTGTCGAAATAAATAGATTCATACCTGCTGATGCGATGCCCGTTTACTTCCAGCACGCGGTAAGAATTTTTTATTTGCTCAAGAAATGCTTCTAATCTGTCCTGCCTGAAAACATATTTGGAATCCATCCGGTCCATCAGCATCACGCTGTCCATTTCTTCGAGAGAAATGGGTTCGTAAGTATTTAATATTTTATGAAGCGCATCCAAGATTAAAATCCGTAAGTAAATTTTTTAGAAGAAATCAATTCATTGTTTACATTGTAAGTTTTCTTTTCTGTTTTCAAACCATTTTTATCATAGCTGTAAACCGATTTCCGGATGATTTTTCCAAGAGCATCCGTCACAAGTTCAGAAGTTTTTTCTCCATTTGCATTGTAACTGTATTTAACGATCTCGTTAATTTTTCCGGCTCCGTCATAAATTGTTTCTTCTTTTTTATCGTTGTTGTCATTATAAACAGTTATTGTTTTTTTTGTGATCAGCCCTTTTTCATTGTAAATAGCTTCTTCCGTTACATCATCATTCTTATTGTATTTGCGGACTTCTTTTTTTTTGAAAGTTCCGTCTTTATTATACTCCACATCTTCGATCACATTAGCGTTATGATCATATTTTTCATAAGATTCTTTTCTTGTAACATCTTTTCCGCCTGATTTTTCAGTGACCGTAACTTCGGCAGATTTAATGTTCAGCTTTTTAATTTCTTTTTTACTCTGTGAGTACGCACTGCATGTAAAAAGGATCAGCATGCAGTAACAAAATAATTTTTTACTCATAGCGGGCTGACAGACTCTCAATGTTTTTTAATTTCAAAAGTGCCTGCATTAATCGCCTGGTTTTTTTGGGTAATCTCCATGCTTTTCAACACTATGTACTTATTCGGCACGGTATCAATTAACCCGGGGGCAAGAGTATCGTCTGAATATACATAGATTTTATAGGCTCCTTCGCGTAAATACCTGAATTCGAAATTACCATCAGGACCAGACCTGGTTCTGTCGCCAAAACTGATATCATCGCCATAAATAATATATACATCTTCATCATAACCTCCGTAAACCACCAGCGTGTCAGTAAAAAAAGGATCATATTTTATGACTGAGATATATCCGTGAATGGAAGACGTCCCTCCTTCACCCGGACCTTTCTTACAGGAAATAATTACTGCAAATAAGAAGAAGCAGGAAAAGATCAGGGCTTTATTTTTCATTTTTTTCAATAAATTATTCTGCTATCAGCCAGGTTGAAATATAAAATTTCACGCTCCGAAGAATTTCCCCGGAGCGTGAAGTTTACATCAAATATCAGGAAAACTCATTAATCCGCTTACAGTTAAATACTCTTTTTTCAGACAGCCGATTTTCATTAAGGTTTACTACAGTCAGTTTTTAATTTTTCTATTGCGGAGCATACAATAGCTTAATGCTTTTCTTATAATCAGCTGTATTAAACTGCAACATATATACACCTGCAGCAAGCCCGGAGCCTGTTAAATTGATTTCAGCCTGGTGATTTCCCGGTAATTCTTTTCCTGCAGGATTTTTTATTTCCGTAATTTCATCACCTGTCAATGAAAATAATTTGAGTGAAACAGATGCAGCTTCAGGCAAGCTGTATTGTATTATTACACTGCCATTGGTTACCGTTGGATAAGCCGACACAATCGGCTCATTGATAGGTAAAAGTTCGGGTATAGAAGTTGTCAGGAAATGAGCCACAATGCTGTCATTGCTTGTGAGATCAACAGTTACATTTACTGCATTGCTGTTCGGATTAAAAACCTGGCTATTGGAAGTCCAGCTTACAAATTGATAATTCGAATTTGCCAAAGCATTAAATTTTGAATCAATGCCTCCGAAATAAGTCCCTATCCAGGGCAATTGCGTGTGTGTTAATGAATTCATTTTAATGGAACCGGCTCCTGCGGGATCTGCATTTAAGGTAATATCATAAGGACCATTTACACTGTAGCAGCTAATCCAGCCGGCAGTGAGAGATGTGCAGCGCTGCGTAATAAAATCGCGGAGAATCTGAACATTTGTCTGCCATTCGGTGTATGTTCCAAACCATCGGTTTGAATGAGCAGTCATTTCCGGATCTATTACAGCAACCATGCTGTCAAGATAAGGAAGCATATTATCGCAACTGAAAACAGTATTCCATAAATCGAACTGGCGCGTAATATAATACTGATTGAAATCAGGATTTTGTCTGAGCCTTAATAATACTCCTATATGATCATCAGGATCAGATGAACCGTTCAATCCTTCAGGGTCGCAAGGCTCGGCAGTCGGAGTGGTATTAGGAATACCTGTGTAATTAATGTAGTGGCCAAAGGTTGCATCGTTGTCCCACAGCTGGTATCCCCATTTTAAATGTGTTCCTGTGCTGTCAAGGCCCCGCCACCAGCAAGTATTCCAATTAAGCCAATCGCTGCAAACAGTAAACATGTTGACAAGTACATAATCCACCAGGCTTGTTACATCAAAGCGGTCGGTTACATATTGGTAATTTGCAGGAACAGACATGTTATTAGCATAAATATAATTATACAAATTATCCCATTCAGTAAATGCAGCCGTACCACCGTATTCAGCCCATGAATTCCCCCATCTTTTAAGCATGTAGAGGTGGTATTTATCCTGTCCGTAATAATATTCAGTATTATCATGATTGTCGGGATTATCCCTCAGATCATACACTCCCCAATACACGCCATTAAGGTAAACCACGCATTTGGAAGCCCTTCGGACTTCCAAATTAAGGCCAACCGAAATGCTGTGAACAAAAGCATCTCTCAGGTGAGCGCTTCCCAGATTGGCAGTATGGTGATCGGCAGGGTAATTATCATCTCCGGCAGCACGCAGAATGACTCGCTGAAAATTATCAAGCGGTGTGGTAGTAAATAATTGCTCTTCTATAGAATGATTATATCCCATTTCATCCCGGGATACGAAATCAAGGCTGCGCTGGCTCAGCGCCCACGAATCCTGCCCATGCTCATTAAATTCACCATAGGTATTGGCTGTTCGTACCTGGCTGGTATTAAAATATTCAAAAGTGCCCTTCGGCTCAAGATTACCATTTCCGTTTGCAAGAGTGGTAAGCTGATCTCCGGCAATGGAAACAACGGGCACTGTATGCAAAGAATTAATAAAATACGTGTTAAACTCGATAAAACTCGGGAGAATATAAAGATTCGAACTAAAAGTTATGGCTTTTAAAACTTTTGTAGTAGTAATGCTGACCGGTCCGGTATAAACCGTTGAAGTTGCGGTGGGCAGAGTTCCATCGGTTGTATAACGTATTTGAGAGCTTGGCTCGGTGGTGGTAATTGATACCGTTTGTGCGGAAGCATAAAAACCGGCAGGTACATTGAAGTCGGGTTTATCTGCATAATCAATATAAGGAAAAGCGCTGTTATTTGAAGAATTGGGAGAAGGTGTAGTGAAAATAGCCCATGAGTTATTACTGTCAGGATAGCGTCCGTAGGAATGTCCCAATTGTGTTTTTTGCGAAATCTCCTTTGAATCAACAAATACCCCCGCGGTGTTGGATAAAACAACCCATTCATTATTGTTTTTTGTTTGCTTCAATGTAAAATTTGTATGGTAAGACGATCCGGAAACCTCATCTCTTCCTGACGCCCAAAAGCGTAAAAATCCGTGACTGGCAATGGTAATACCGGCCGGAATCTGCCATTTTAAATTATCAAGTGAATCATCACTTAAATAATAACCTGTAAGGCTTACTGAAGAAGTCCCGGCATTGTACAATTCAATCCAGTCATTATAATCGCTGTGATTATCTATATACTGTGAAAGGTTGGAGCAGGAAAACTCGTTGATCACCACCTGCGCTTTAAGCGAACTGAGTGACAAACTGAAAAATAAAATAAAGATGGGTGTGCAGCGTATTGTTCTTTTCATTTTTTATGGATTAAAGATTTAACATTTTAATAACCTTTTAATAATGTTTGCAAATTAAAGTTTTTTTTTGATATGATCGGATGCCGGGATAAATTGATTATAAACAGCAATAAAAATTATAAGACTGCTGGCTGAATGAATAGTTAATACTAACCCTGCATTTTTTTTCTAAAAGTTAAATTTTCCCGCCAGCATGAACGAACTGGTGGCTACTGTTCGTTTTCCAAGGGCATAATAATGGTATTGAATATCCCATTGGGTAATTTTTCCCGGCACAAGCGTAAGGCCAGCTCCTTCGCGGAAATAAAAGCTGGAGAAGAAACCATGATTCACCTGAGAATTTAATTCACAAAAAACGTAAAACCTGACCGAACTGCCGAACCAATAATTAAATTCGGGTAATAATGCGCTGCGAATAATAAACCTGTTCGCTGAATTTGCTGCATTGAAGCGGTACGCTCCGTTCAACTCTGTATTCAGTGTAAAATACTTTGAAAACCCGCGATTGAAAAACAATTGATTGATCCACTGCGTCTGACCGTTATCAAAAAGAGAATCGCCTTTATACCTGACAAAATTATTTTTTGATCCGGGTACGAGAAGAGAGGAAATACCGGTCACCCTCCATTTCCCTTCATGAAATAAATATTTTACCGAATTGGCAACTTCCCGGAAATAAAATTTTGAGTTTTTAGTATTTGAAAACGACAAGGCATCATACGGTGAGGAATTGAAATCTGACATTACAAGAGAGCGAAAGGTAAGCTGCACGCCATAATTAACACGTTCGGAAATCCTGTTCCAGCATTGAACTGTAAAATTAAAATTTGAAGTCCTGTAATCATTGTTTACGCGGTTTAATTCGCCATTGTACAAGGCATGTTGCGTATTAAGGCTTCCCGTCACGCGAATCTGGAAAATAGAGGTAAGCATGTAAGACCCCTGTGAAAGAACATCGTCACTCCAAAACGGATTGGTTAAACCGGGAACAACGATGGCTGCTGCTGCTGCTGAATCACTGGCGGGAAGCGGTTTGCTCACTGAAACCTCTGTGACGGCAGGTTTGGAAGTATCGGCAATTTCTTTGGTAACCGGTTTTTCAATAATAGTGTCTTTTTTTTCAGGTTTTGCTTCGACTACCGGTGTGACAAAAATCTTTTCCTCTTTTGCTTTTCCAGCTTTTTTCTTTTCGGTCCAGCTGTTCAGGTCATTGTTTGAAAAATAATAATTTATTTTATATCCTGCATTAATTTTTTTCTTCCTGTATAAATTAATAAAGTCTATAACAGTTTTTTGGTCTTTTGTGAAATCACTTTCATTTATTTTAAAAATTGTCGGAACCAAAACTTCTTTATGAGGAGGATCCAGGCCGATGTAATCATCATTGTTTAAAGCCGTTTTTAATTGCTCGTCAAGAAGCGCGTCCAGGTTATAAAGCATTATTGCATTGCTGTTCACCCCGGGGCTGCCCGTGGCAGCAGGAATGAGCCAGAAGTGAATCCGCGGGTCGTGATATTCGTTTCCGATCTTAATTTTTTCCAGATCATCCAATGTCATGCTTTCACCGGCAACCACATGTGTCTGCACATCAAAAAATCCTTTTATATCCATAGCTGACTTTACAGGATATTTGTCTGCCACCGATTTAATGACGAGGATATTATATGCATTGAGGTAAAAAGCTTCACGCGCATTGGGGCCGGAAGTTCGTAAGTTAAATGATTCAATTTGTCCAACCAGGTGTGCTGTAAAAGCCGAATCCCTTTTAACCGCTTCGTAATTTACTTTTCCTTTCATCACATATTTTGAAAAGAAAACCTGTGCGTTTGAAAAAAAATCATCGCCCGGTTGTCCGGCAAACGCAGTAAACCCGCAAAAAATCAACAGAATCAAAGTCGGTCTTTTCATAGTGCAGCATAACAAAGGTAGGGAATTACCCGTTACTTTTAACATTGAATGCATGATTAAACTGATCCCTCATGACTATATAAAACAGTGCGGCAATCAATCTTTTCTGCGATTTATGATTTTTCTTTTTTTATATTGAAAAAATAAGTAAATTGCACTCTGATTTTTAATTACAACAGTATGGGATTTGATTTTATTAACCTTCACGGTTAATAAAAAAATTATCCGGTGGCTGATAAAGCATTAAAAACAAAATAAATTTGTAAAATGAAAAAAATTATATCTTATCTTACAATTACTCTTTTATCCTTTACCGTCAAGGCGCAAACAGAAACATTTCATGATTTTTCAGAGATTACTATCCTTCATGATACCCTTGATCTATCAGATTTTGCAGGTAAAAAAGTGCTGGTGGTAAACACCGCTTCTTATTGTTCATATACCCCTCAGTACACGAATCTCGTCATACTTGATTCCATTTACAGCGGACCCAATTTTGCCATTATCGGTTTCCCCTGCAATGATTTTGGCGGACAGGAACCGTATGATGATTCCACTATCCTTGCATTTGCGCACCAATATAATGTGGCTTTCCAGCTGATGCATAAAATATCCATCACTGCTCAGGATACAGCCGAAGTTTACAAATGGCTGCAACTGATGAGCCGGAACGGTGTGGCTAATGCTCCCGTGAGCTGGAACTTTAATAAATTCTGCATTGATGAGGCAGGGCATTGGGTGCATCACTTTGCGGAATTTGTTGATCCGCTTGATACTGCGATAACCAACTGGATCACTTCGCCTAATACAACGGGAATTGCCGCTTTAAATAATACTCCGGAAATAAAGCTGGCTGGCAATCCTGCTTTTCAGAAAATAAATATTAATGTAAAAACTCCGGCCCCTGCTGACTTCACCATCCGGGTTGCAGATTTGCAGGGAAGACAGGTTGGAAAAATATTTTCAGGAATGGTTGCAAATTTTCATTCCATCAGCTATGAACCTGCAAAGCTGAACACAGGAATTTATTTTGTGAATGTGAAAAGT
>DATEMK010000384.1:0-4722 GCA_035275625.1 Bacteroidia bacterium | reverse complement strand
GGCCTTGAAAATGAAATAGTAATATTGAATTCCCGGGGCATTTTATCTAAAGTAATGCAGGAACTGGATTTTGAAGCGAGTTATTATTTAAGGGGCAATTACAAGATCTCTGAGCTTTACAAGGAAAGCCCCATACAATTGGATTACACCAGCTTAAATTTCAAAAGCTATTCTTTGCCCATAGATGTGAAGGTTATTAACAGTAAAAAGTTTAATATCAGCTACAGCATTGGAGATAAAGAGTTCACAGAAGAACATGCATTTGGCGCATCAATCAGCAATCAACTGGGAAATTTCAGCATTTCAAAAAGAGAGCATTTCCGGGACAACCTGTTTGACAGGGCAGATTATGAAAAGAAGCATTACATCATTCGTATTAATACAATTGACCGGCTGGTGGATTCTTATTCAAACAGGCTGGAGATTGAACCTGTAAATAAAAAATCTTCCATCCTCCTGCTCACTGTTACGGATGCTGTTCCTCAAAAAGCCTCTGACTTTTTGAATAAGCTTGTACAGGTATATATCCGGAACGGAATCGAACAAAAAAATGAACTTGCCAATAACTCCCTGAAGTTCATTGACGATCAACTTTATGTTCTTAACCAGGCATTGGATACAAGCGAAGAATCGGTATCCCATTTTAAATCAAGCAGGGGGATCACGGACCTTACTTCAGAAGCCTCAGAAGTATTGAGTTCTGCAAAATTCTATGACGATAAGATTGTAGATTTTGATATTAAGCTCAGCTTCCTGAAGTATATAGAAAAGTATGTTACTGATGGAAAAAACCTGAAGGAAATTTCTCCAACAAGTATTGGGGTTGGAGATGTGCTTTTTCAGAGCCTAATCACCCGGTTAAGCGATCTGCAGATTCAGCGTGAAAAAGCAAGCAACACAACAAAACCGGATAACCCGATCATCACCAGTCTTGATATAATGATTCAAAACAATAAAATAACATTGCTTGAAAATATCAAGAGCATAAGGGATGGAATAAATGCAACAAAGCAGGAAGCTATTCAGAAATTAGCAACCATTGAAAGTAAAATCAAAACCTTGCCCGGAACTCAGAAAGAGCTTTTAGGATTAGAGCGCGAATCAAATATTAAAGTTAATCTCTATACCTTTCTTCTTCAAAAGAGGGCTGAAACAGCAATCGTCCGCGCTTCGGCAATTTCTGATAATTTCGTTGTGGATATGGCGCGGATATCATATACCCCCGTAAAACCTGTTAAAAACCGTACTTATACTATGGCTTTAATATTAGGGTTCATTGTTCCGGCATTTTTTGTTTATTTTAAAGATGCGCTGAATGACAGGATAAGAAATCGCGCTCACCTGGAAAAATTAACAAACATTCCTATATTGGGTATAGTGGGTGTTAATAAAACTGTAAACAGCCTGGTTGTTGCAAATAAGCCTAATTCCCAGATCGCGGAAGCTTTCCGGTCTATAAGAACCAATATTAACTTTATGACCCAGAATAAAGTCAAGAGTGTGGTTCTTTTCACCTCATCTATCAGCAATGAAGGAAAAAGTTTTTGCTCAATGAACCTGGCGCTCATAAATGCTTTTTCAGGAAAAAAAACCATTTGGTTAGGATGCGATTTGCGAAAACCGAAAATTGTAACGGATTTTAATCTGAATAACAATGTGGGCATAAGCAATTACCTGATCGGCTCTTCCACAGAGAGTGAAATAATACAGAATTCAGGCATACATACGGAGCTGGATGTCGCAATTGCAGGGTCTAAACCCCCCAATCCCGCTGAATTACTGATGAGTGAGCGTATGAAAAAATTGTTAGAATATTTAAAGAGCCGGTATGATTTAATAATTATTGACTCGCCCCCTATTGGTATTGTTACAGATGCCATGCTGCTTACCGAATATACTGACGCTGTGATTTACATTGTCAGAAATGATGTTACAAGGCGTCATCACCTTGATTTTATTAACAACTTGTACCAGGAAGGAAAAATAAAAAACCTCAGTATTCTTCTGAATGCTGTTGATGCAAAGACCGGTGGATATGGATATGGATACGGATATGGATATGGTTATGGCTATGGCTATGGTTACGGTTATTATGACGAGGAACCAAAAAAATCCTCCTTCCTGAATAGAGTTTTTAAAAAGAAAAGAGAAACAGCAGGAAAAAGAAGCGCCTGAAAAGAGTTATTAGTTGCTTATAGTAATAAAATTTTATGCTCTATTCCATTGTAATTCCTGTATATAATAGTGAAAAAATTATTGAAAAAACTATTTCTAAAACGATTGATTTTTTTAACAGGAATAAACTTGAATTTGAGCTGATTCTTATAAATGATGGGAGCAAAGACAAGGTTTGGCAAAAACTAAAAACCCTTGCAGAGCAAAATAAAAAGATTATAGCCATTAATTTTCTTAAAAACTATGGTCAGCACACAGCGGTGATGTGTGGAATTACTCACGGAACAGGCGATTATTTTATTACCATGGATGACGACCTGCAGAATCCCCCCGAGGAAATTATTAAACTTATTGAAAAAATAAATGAAGGATATGATGTTGTATTTGGCAAGTTTCCTGTAAAGCATCATGGCCTGGCAAGAAAAATAGGCAGTAAAATTATCGGGTACCTGAATTCAAAAATATTTAACAAACCCAATCATATTACTCTTTCAAATTTCAGAATTTTTAATAAAGCAGTTGCCGAACGGATAAAAAACTTTAAAACATCTTATCCTTATATCCCGGGGTTGCTTTTGCTGCATTCATCCAGCATTGCAAATGTTTACACCGAACACCTTCCGCGTGAATCCGGCAAGTCTAATTATTCCCTGTTTACGATCATCAAACTGGTTTCACGTTTGCTTTTTAATTATTCTTCTTACCCGCTGAACTTGCTTGCATCATTCGGGTTCATTTTTTCTTTTTTCAGTTTTGTTGCCGGTGCAGCATATATTATAAAATCTGTATTTCTCGGAACCAATGTCCAGGGGTGGACAACCATCGTTGTATTGCTTTCATTTCTTAATGGATTCATTATTATTATGCTTGGTGTGCTGGGAGAATATGTAGCCAGAATCATGAACCAGCTCTCGGTGGGAAATTCGTACCATATCCAGGAAATTATCAATAATGAGAAATAACATTTTTTTTTTAGTAGGCGCCCAGCGGGCCGGTACGACCTACCTCTATAACATTTTTGACGAGCATCCCGAGGTAATTATGGCTAAGCCTGTAAAGCCGGAACCTAAATTTTTTATCCTGGAAAATGAGTTTCAAAAAGGAGAAGAATATTATTTCAATAAATTCTTTCAAAACGATAATAAAAAAAAGATATATGGAGAAAAAAGCACCAGCTATATGGAATCAGCGGAGGCGGCAAGCAGAATAAAACAAATGTTTCCCCAGGCAAAAATTCTTATCAGCCTGCGAAACCCTGTATTCCGTGCAGTATCAAATTATTATTTCAGCTTAAGGAACAATATAGAAACCCGCAGCATAAGAGAAGTTTTTATTGAAAAAAAACCTGAACCTAAACATAATTTTTCCATATCAGTTTCCCCATATAATTACCTGGGAAGGGGCGAATATTTAAAATATATTCAATTATTTTGTGATGTTTTTGGAAAAAGCAACACCAAAATTTTAGTATTAAAAAAAATTGCAGGTAACATTGCTGCAATTCAGCACATATATCAATTTGTTGGCGCTGATGCTGATTTTATTCCGGCATGTCTTAACAACGTGGTCAATTCAAACGATATAGTGTACAATGTTGACGAAGAAGTGGTGGAATATTTAAAAAAGTATTATCGTCCGCATATTGAATCATTGGAAGTTTATTTGAATGAAGACCTTTCCGATTGGAAAAAATAATCTATTGTAATTATGAACAACTGGAAAAGGAATTTATATATTTTGTTCTCTGTCATCTTTACAAGTTATTTAATATACGGAATGTTTTTTTTAAATATTCCTTCTGTAAGGCCTGATGAAAACTGGGGTATTGTAAGGATGCGTGGCCTCATTAACGATCACTATATGCATGATTCTTCATTGCCAAAAGAAGTTTCTCCGTGGTTTCATGCAATGTTTAATGCCACACCGCTTAACCAGCTTGTTTTTATCCTGCCAACGGGAGTTAAGGCATTGATACAAATAATAAAGGGAGGAAATGAAAATCATACATTAAGAATTGCATCATTTTTATTTAGTCTTTGTTTACTTTGTTCCACTTATATTTTGTCCCGGAACTTTAACCTGTCAAAACCAGCCAGCCTGTTAGCTGTAATAGTGCTCATTATAACCCCGGATTTTTTTAACCAGCTGCATGTAAATCGCCCGGAAATTCTTTTAACAGCCGGCTTTATTTTTTTAATTATGATGCTTAAAATTTCACTCGAGCAGAAGGAAGGAGTAAAAAAAAATATAATGCTGTATTCCACCATGCTTATTTCCTGGATACCATCTATAATAATACATCCATCAGGTATGATTATACCCCCTGTTTTAGGCGCCATCTATTTGTGCTTTAATTACAAAAGTATTTTCAGCTTAAAATCGGTGATTACTTTTCTTTTTTTTATACCGGGCTTTATATTATACCTGTATGTTTATTTATCAATTCCTAAATGTGCAGCATTATTGGGTGGCGGAAATTATTTTAATGTTCAGGGGCCGCCAATACTTACAAAAAAATTAAACTATTTTCTGGCTCTTCCGCTGGTC
>DATEMK010000383.1:0-3283 GCA_035275625.1 Bacteroidia bacterium | reverse complement strand
TCGGTTGCTGGCAACTATGTAGGTTATTATACCGGAAAAACATTAGGAAAAAGATTGTTCACAAGGCCTGATTCCCGGTTCTTTAAAAAAGAACGCGTGGAACAGGCAAAACGATTTTATGATAAAAAAGGCGCCATCTCTTTAGTGCTCGGACGTTTTCTTCCCATCATCAGGACCTTTTCTCCAATCATTGCCGGAGCAATTGATATGGATCTGAAAAAATTCAGTTACTACAACTGGACAGGAGGGTTTCTATGGATATGGTCGCTTGTCCTGGCAGGTTATTTCCTTGGCAGAACTTATCCTGAAATAATAAATTACCTCGAATATTTTATTTTTGGGTTCATATTTATTACTACAATCATTCTGATTAAAAATGCAATGAAAAAATAATTTCAAAGCGGATTCATTTCTTTTTATTGTTTTTAATTTTTTCATCAGGATTTGTAAATATTGTTTCTATTATATAATTTCATCCCTTAAAACAAACCGGCCATGAAAAAATATTTACTTCCCATCGCAATCCTCTTTATTATTTTATCAGGATTTATATTCAAAACTCCCGAGACACCTCATCACCCGGTCGCTTCATCACTTTCCTCCGAAGGCGAACAGGAATCCATCAAACGCGGTGAATGGGAACGCAAACGGCTCGCTGATCCTGCAACAGGAAAAATTCCGCCATCCATGCGCATGCGTGAATTAGCTTTCGCGGCAACGTTGCCTAATGATGCACAAATTAATTCATCTCTAAACAGGAATTTGCAATCAGCAATGCTTTCATGGGATTTCAGGGGGCCGGCTAACGTGGGAGGGCGTACCCGCGCCTTTGCAATTGATGTAACAGATGAAAATATTCTTTTTGCCGGAGGCGTTTCCGGTGGATTGTGGAGAAGTGCAGATGGTGGCGTAACATGGATAAGAGTTTCTTCAGTAAACTCACATCCTGGTGTGAATGCCATTGCACAGGACACGCGTGCAGGGCATACAGACACCTGGTATTATTTATCCGGTGAAGCTTATGGAACTTCTGCCAGCGGTGGCGCTGCCTTTTATCTCGGTAACGGAATGTATAAATCCACTGACGGTGGTTTGACCTGGAGCTCTCTCGCTTCTACTGTTTCCAATACACCACAGATTTTTGATAATGTATGGGATGTCACGTGGAATGTAGTTACAGATAAACATGATGCTGTTAATGACAGGCTGTATGCATGCACTTACGGAGCCGTTTTTAAAAGCCTGAATGGCGGTACATCGTGGACATTAGTAAAAGGAAATACCTCTGGAAGCGTTTTTTCATACTTTACAGATGTGGCAGCAAGCGATTCCGGAATTGTATATATTTCTCTGAGCAGCGATGGCCCGACCACTGTTCGCGGAATATGGCGGTCACCTGACGGAGTAACTTTTACGAATATACTTCCTGCAAATTTTCCTGTTGTATATGACCGTTTGAAAATTGAAATTGATCCCAATAATCAGAACACTGTTTATTTCTTTGGTCCTACACCCGGCAGCGGCAAGCAATCTGTAAATTTTTTGGGTGATATGGAGTGGAACAGCCTTTGGCGTTATGAATATATTTCCGGCAATGGTTCCGGTACGGGTGGCACATGGACGGATCTTTCCCAGAACCTTCCCGGCTATATCAGCCAGTTTGGTAATTTGAATACCCAGGGTGGTTATGACCTTGTTTTGAGAGTGAAACCCGGTGACCCTAACGTTCTTTTTGTTGGCGGTACAAATATTTTCCGCTCCACAACGGCCTTTGCTGATTCAACGAATACCATGCAAATTGGCGGCTATGCTTTTGGCGCAAGCCTTCCTTTTGTTGATGAATATCCCGGTCATCACCCGGACCAGCACGAATTGGTTTTTCTTCCTTCCAATCCGAATGTAATGTTTTCTGCCTGCGATGGCGGTGTTTCCAAGACAATCAATAATGCTGCTGACACGGTAGTGTGGAATGAATTGAACACCGGTTACATTACTTCACAGTTTTATACCGTTGCCATTGATCATGGACCAGCGAATGACATTGTTATCGGTGGCCTGCAGGATAATGGCACTTATTATACGAATACACTTAATTCCACAACTCCCTGGTATCATACTATTGATGGCGATGGATCGTATTGCCAGATTGCCGATGGCGGCACAAATTATTATTTTTCAAAACAGCTTGGCAAAATGGTAAAAGCAACGGTAAATGGTTCAGGGGTTATTACTGCATACCGGAGGTTTGATCCCATTGGTGCAAGTGGTTATCAGTTTATCAATCCTTTTGTCATTGATCCGAATAACAATAATATAATGTATCTCTGTGCAGGAACGCATATGTGGCGTAATGATGACCTGTCATTAATTACACTGAATAATCAATATGATTCTATCAGCACCGGCTGGGTGCAGTTTACTGATTCGGTAACATTGGCTGCCGAACAAATAACGGCTGTGGCTATTTCCAAAACACCTGCCAACCGTTTATACTTCGGAACCAATAAGAAAAATGTTTACAGGATTGATAATGCAAATTCAGGTAACCCGGCAAAGACTTCTATTACCTCTATATTATTCCCTGCTAATGCAAACGTATCGTGCATCGCTGTTGATCCTTCCGATGCAGATAAAGTAATGGTGGTTTTTTCTAACTATAGCGCTTACAGTTTGTTTTATACAACTGATGGCGGAACCAACTGGCTTAAAGTGGCGGGTAATCTTGAACAGGTTGCCACAGGTGGCGGAAATGGCCCTTCCTGCCGCTGGGCGTCTATACTCCCGGTTAGTGACGGGACTGTTTATCTTGTGGGTACAAGCGTGGGATTATTTGCAACGGATACGTTAATCAATAATGCCACTGCATGGGTGCAACAGGGGACAAACAATATCGGAAGCGCTGTTGTGGATATGATGGATGTTCGTATAAGCGATGGGTTAACAGTTGCCGCAACTCACGGCAGCGGAATTTTTTCAACGCATATTACCAGTATAAATGATATTACTTCCGTGAATGAGCTGAGTACTTCCGGTGCTGCTGATTTTACATTGTATCCTAATCCTGCAAATGACAAATTGAATATTATTTTGAAAAATATCAAAGACAAAACCAATCTTAAAATTTCTGTCATTAATGAAGTCGGAATGCTGGTAAGCAAGCCAAAGCTGAGTGACAAGCTGACCAATCAGTATATGATAGATATTAGCCGGCTATCCAAAGGCATTTATTATTTGAATGTAGATGACGGAAAAAATAAAATTTCAAAGGGGTTTGTAAAAATGT
>DATEMK010000382.1:0-5107 GCA_035275625.1 Bacteroidia bacterium | reverse complement strand
CCTATAGATTTTACACTTTACATACGGCCTCGATATAGTATTCTGTGTATCCACCGTGCATCAAATTCTACCAAGGATTTCGATCGACATCTTTCTTAGATATGGTACCATGCTATTTTCTTTACCTCAAAACTTCTAATTCAACGCGCTAAAGTTATCATATATTTTTTTCTGCCAATCCATACAGTTTCTTTTCATATATTTCTTTTTCAAATACGTTATTATAATGCAAAAATTTTATGCTTGGAAATATCAACAAAAATTTTAAATTCCTTTCCTGAGAAACTGTTACAGTGCTAAAAATTTTTTACATTCCTTTTCATGGTAAACGGTTACAGTGCTAAACAATTACAGTTTCATTACTTCGAGCAGTATAAATACAGGAGTATTTTAAGCGAAAGAATTATTCCTACATTCATTTAGCCGTATCAGGCATAGTCCTGAAATTCACAATTTCGAAATTTATTTTTTCTAGTCAATGTCTTTTCTAATTTATGCATTTCATAAGATTTTATAGTCTCATATTCTTGTGTTATTTACTGCACTGGTCTATAAACGAGTAGCCTTTCAATTGTGATGATGGCAGATACAGAGGAACCTGTGAAAAAACGGGCAAAATTTTCTGATGGACTTGCTGATTTCAACTCTGATGATAACATAATAGAGGAACTTGAGGATAAACCCGCATCTAAACTTCCAGAATACGGGGGATACCAGATTGACCATTTCTATAATGAGGAGATAAGGGAAAAAATAACGTCCAGGCGTTTTAAAATAGCAGTGTACCGAAAGCAGCTAGTTCTAAAACATATTGAAGATGCACCAAAGACTCCAGATGAACTTCTTCATCGACTGATTGAGCATGTAATCGAAGAAGTTAGGAATGATAAACAAAGGCAGTTTGGTAAGAAACCGGAAAAGTTTTCATTCATATTTCGGAGTCCAATTTTGGATAAACCCATACAAGTAAGTTGCCCTTTACTTCTCTCGGAATAATTGGTTTGATACCTAGGTAGGGTATAGGAGCTTTGAAGAAAATACTGTCGATGTAATTTTTTCGAATGTATATTTGTTTAAAAAAGGACAAATATGTTTAGTTGATTATGGGCGAGTTCGAAAAGGTTTATTTTGGTCGCATCAAAACAATTACTTTTAACAATTTTTCTCGTGCTGCAGGTTGAACAGAGTTATAGAAATCGTGGATTCCCATCATTATTTTCTCAGCGTTTGCATGTGGAAATTCTATTGGGACCATCAAAGGAAGAAGTTCATGAATTTTTGAAAGGTAATTCTGTATTTTTTGGCGAAGATAAATCAATTATTTGTTGAGGATACGGAAGTGGTCGTAAGCCGCAGAAAATCAATCGAAACGTTAAATCATCATCGTTAATTGAACCATTGGATGACCCAGAATTACAAGGCCTTTGTCTTTTTCTTGCAATAGGACTAACTGTCAAATATGTAAAAATGCAAGCAAATGAAAACAAATTGGAAAAACAAACGGAACAACTCCACTTTACACGTCTGATCAACGGCAATGATCCGCCCAATAAGAAGCGGCGTATTGAAGTTGCACGCGGTTTATTAGACGATATTAGAAAACAAGGTGTTCAGATTAGCGAAAGAGCCGAGACTTACAGCATCGAAGAACATGCTCCATTAATTCAACAATACTTTTATTCATTTGAAAATCCAGATGAACGATGCAGATTAATAATTTTTGGTCCATATGGAATATTTAAGCCGTTGTTCAAGGGCCAAAGAAGGGCTAGATGGGATATCCCCTTATTTTTTCGTGATGGGCATTTTTGGGGCATACGAAACGTCAGGTTCTATTCATCCAAATATTTGATTATACTGTTAAAATAACTTCATAGTTCCTTTCTGGGTTGCAGCCGAAAATATTGCATTGATTGTAAAGGTTTTAGTTTTTAAAATCAATGTATTTTTATTTTCTTATTACAGCGTCATATAATTCGGACAAAAATCATAAGACATCGTGCAAAGCAAAGTGCGTAAAATGTTGCAATATAGGTAAACAAAATCATTTGCGTTTGATGGCATAATTTTTTGCAGACACTAAACATAGGTTGGAATAGTCCTTGCATGCCAGATTCGGATGGGTACTTTAGAAAATGTTCTGGATGTGAAAAGTGGTTTAACAATAAATCATGTTATGATCGGCACATTGAGCAGAATATTTGTTCAATTTATAAACGATGTGTTGAATGTGGACTTAATTACAAAATTGAGAATAAGAAAGATGAATTCGGAAATATACGTCCAATAAACCACTATTGTAACAAAAAGGTAATTTAAATTAGAAAAATCATAAAAAATAATATTTAGTTTTGCCATAATTGTCGTTATTACCATCATCGAAAGCAGCCATGTTTTGTGCGGCATATCGAGCCGCGAGATGAAAAATATTTGCTTTGCTTCTTCGATTTTGAGAGCGATACCAGTTTAGAGCTAACAACATCGCCAGAAAATTCATCGTTGACCGATCATAACAGTGCTGATCGATTTGATGATGATGACGATCCGAGCATGCCAGTTGTAAAATTGCACCGTGTTAATTGTGTTAGCGCTATGCTTTTCTGCCATGAATGTTGCCGAAATGCCTTCGACAACAGTGGAAAATGCCAGTTAACAGTGGAAAGCAGTACAAGTGAATGCCAAAATGGGTTATGTAGAAAAATAGAAAATGGTGAGCGAAGGATGAAAACATGGATTAATGGAGTAGATGGTTGCATTGATGCTCTCAATAGTTTCTTGATTTGGTTGATAAATGGATTGCCTGGAGGAACTGATCGTCCTTATGGAACTTATGTGATTGGACATTATTGTGGAAGGTATTTTTTGGTGGGCAATACATAATTTTATGTTCTTCATAGATACGATTTACATTTACTATTATCCGAAATCTATCGGATGAGAGGATTGGCGCCAGAAATTCTGCGAAGTGGAAACAAAATTTATCAACTTAAGTTAAAAAGAAAACCTTCAGTTTGTCCTAGAATGGTTTTCAAAGATTCATTTAATTTTCTTTTGCAACGATTAGAGATGTTACCAAAAACAATGGAATTATCTGTTCAACCAAAAATGTTTTTCTGCCATGGATGGAACAAGGAAGAAAATATGAATTTACAACTTCAACGTTTACCTGATCGCAAATACTATTATCCAGAATCGCTAGGATCAAAGCAGAAACGCGATCAATTTGAAAAATTTTATAATGAAAATGAAAACAAACCATTTTTGTTGTCTGATGCTCTAAAGGAATATTGCGGTATGATATTTTTATTATCATTGCTTCAGATTTTTATGTTTTTTTTCTAAGAGAATGATGTCCTAATACTCTCTATGGCAATGATCAAGTTTCAGCACTTATTTCGCAATTTAAACGAAAATAAGCAAATGGATATAATACCAATTTGTTCAACAATTGCATCTGCGTGCATTAATTATTTTTTGATAAATTTCGTTGAAGAAAACGATAAACGAATTGCAATTGTACCTGAAGGAGGTGAAAATTTCATGTTTTTGTTTAAGTTGCAATTGAAAACAACGTAGGTTATCAAAAAAATGAACGCCAATCATTCAAAGCGATACGATTTTTAACATGGTACGGGAAGGAAATGCACCTAGACATTCAAATGTCAACATCCCCCGATGGGGAATACCGTTTGAAGATACCGCAAAATGGGAAGCAATATAGACTGGATGGTTATGTTCCCAAGGAAAAAAGCGGATTGGATAAGGATTTGGCTCTTGAATTTTTGGGATGCGCATTTCATGGCAAGCTTTTTAAATTTTATGGTTAAACTAAACTGGTTCCTATAGGACATGATTGCTTATATAAAAATCCTGCTGAAGATTTGTGTCTTAATGGAAAAACCGCGTCGTATAATTATGAAGCAACAATGGAAAGATGCCGCTTGATAGAAGCTAATGGTCTCGAGGTTCGGAAATGGTGGGAATGTGAAGTTGAAGCTATGCTTAAAGATAATCCTGAAATGCGGAAATTTTTCGCATCTATAGAAGATAATTCAAAATTTCTTCGCGTGAAAGAGTCGTTTCATGGCGGTCGAGTCGGTCCACTTTCTTTAAAATGTGATTTAACAGAAATTCCCGGAGCACTGGATTTTTATACAATTCGATACTTTGATGTTGTCTCACTTTACCCATATACAAATTTTAGTTGTGAGGTAGTGCTTAAAAAATATTATTCGACTCGTCGTCATTCCACTACTACGTTTTAGTATCCACTCGGCCATCCAGTAGTCAAAACTGATGATAAGGATGTGGATTGGAATGACCCTAGTGATAATCCTTACAAAGGCATTTTAAAAGTATCGTAACTACCAAAATGATAATTTATTAAAAACATAAAAATTCAGGTATTCATTGTCTCGCCTAAAACGGAACTCCTAGTTCCAGTTTTACCTTTTAAAGTTTCTGGGAAATTGATTTTCCCACTGTGCAGGTAGGTAATCTCAGCTTTTCCATTCTTAGCTTATCAAAAAAAATATAATAGAAAATGTGCGATTAATTGTGCATGCGAAAAAAAACAAATATCATCTCCGAGTCTTTCACGTACATTTTCGAGCAATCCAGTTGGAAATGCAGAATTTTGTGAACATTCTGACCCAGACCGTGGTTTTATCACAGAAGTTACACACGTTGAGTTGGATTTACCCTATCACATGGTTATCAGGTTACGCATTTATACAGGTAATAATAATGCGTATATTCAATAAAACTAAATAAGTCTCTTTATGTTTAGTGCATATCATTGGGACGATTGGAGCGACGAATTATTTAAACCATATATTCGTAAAGCCATGGAATTATCTGGTAAGTAGTAAGAGTATACAACATATATGCATAAATTAAAAGCGAAAGATTTTTAAGCATCCGGTTGGCCTGAAGAAGTTTTACATCCAGATGATCCCGAATTGGAAGCAAGGAAAAAATGAATTCATTGCTGAAAACGAAAAAATTTATGGGATCAAGTTATTGCTTGAATTGATTAAAAATAACCCTGGCTTACGTTTTCCGTCGAAAATTTTCGGAAACAGTTTTTGGGTCTATGCTTTTATTG
>DATEMK010000381.1:0-19901 GCA_035275625.1 Bacteroidia bacterium | reverse complement strand
ACGAGTAAAATTTAATAAAAATATTATTGCAGCAGAAAAAGATACAAGCGATAAGATACTTATTTTTTCAACAGAAGATAACAATCTTTATATACACCATTATGATCAGCCGGATAAAAATATTTTTGATATTATTCCAATGGGCGGCCAGGTTACTGCAATCGCGTATTATGCAGATAAGGACGTCATATATTTCGGATTAAAGTCGGGGGAGACGGGTTATATAAAATATAAAAACAAGAACGATGGCAAGTATCAACCTGTTTACAGGAATGATTTAGGCTCAAGGATAACGGCAGTGCAATTTTTTACTTCTTCGAATACTAATTATTTCTTAGCTACAAGTTATGGAGGACAGGCAGTAGTGTATGAATTAGGGTCTGCAAAAGATGAAGCTAAATTTGATTCGACCTATTTAGTTCCGAATAAAATGTTGCCGGGAATCGAATTGCCGGAATATAAAGGTGCGATTAATAAAGCGCATTATGACCCTGGCAAAAAAAGAATTGTGCTTGTAACTTCCAAAGGCACGTATTTATGGAATCCCTTTGCCGATGAATTACTCAGTGATTTAAAAAGCAGGCTTGATTTCAAAAACCAGGCGCCCGGCAGATTAACGGGAGAGAAAATTAAATTTTATTAAAACATTTATGAAAATAATTTACTTGATTGCCGCTGTTTTTTTTACTTTCCTTTTTAAAGGGCAAGTGTTTTCTCAATGTACGGCTACTATAGCAGGAGATACAGCAGTTTGCGAGGGGGGAGATTCTCTCCTCATCACATTTACCGGATCCAATGGAACTGCCCCTTACACCTTCATTTATAATATCAACGGGGGAAGTGATACTTCGGTAACAACAACCGGCAGCGACTCCACAATAACCATAGCTGCCCCGGCAGACAGTGCAGGAATATTTTTTTATAATTTAGATTCTGTTGCAGATATAACCGGTTGCCTGCAGCCGCAGACAGGAAGCGTAACCATAACTGTTTATGCATTGCCCGCAGCTCTTATCAGTGGCACTACAAACGTTTGCCAAAATGAAGTTTCACCGCTTATTATATTTACCGGGGCGGACGGATTACAGAATTATAATTTCTCTTATCACATAAATAGCGGACTTAATAATACAGTAACCACCAACAGCAGTGACACCGTTAGTGTTACAGTACCCACCGGCATTCCTGGTGTTTTTATTTACCATTTAGATTCTGTTTCCGATGAACATGGTTGTTACCGGGCGCTGCAGGACAGTGCAACAGTAATTGTAGATTCATTGCCAATTGCAGTTTTAAGCGGTAACCAAACCGTTTGTCAAAATAACCCAACAGCTATCACCTTTAACGGATCTAACGGAACTCCACCTTTCACATTTAAATATTTCATAGATGGAATACAAAACACAATAATCAGCAGCGGAAACTCCATTAGTGTTCCGGTTGCAACAAATAATCCGGGAATATATGTTTACCTTTTAGATTCTGTTTTTAATTCAAATGGTTGTTCGCAGAAGCAAGCTGACACTGCAACAATAACTGTCCATCCATTACCAAGTGCTGCTATCAGCGGAACAATCACAATTTGCCGCGACTCGGGAGCAACCACTCCTATTACTTTCACCGGATCAAATGGAACTCCGCCTTACACTTTTTATTATAACATCAACAGCGGTCCTCCCCTGGTGATTTCCACGAGTGGAAACAACAGTGTGAAAATAAAAAATGCTTCGATAGGCGCAGGAGGAACCTTTGTTTACAATTTAGATTCCGTTTCAGATGCAAATGGCTGCCTGCAGGTAATTACAGGAAGCGCTACCATTACTGTCAATTTTCTGCCCATAGGTACCATTAATGGTAACGCAACAGTTTGCCAGAATGATTCATCACCATTGATAACATTTTCCGGTTACAACGGAACATCACCCTTCATTTTTTATTATCACATCAACAATGGACCACCTTTGAATATTGCAACAAGCGGCAGTAATACTGTAACAGTTGCTGTGCCAACAAATAATCCGGGGATTTTTGTTTACCATTTAGATTCTGTTTCTAATTCAAATAATTGTTTTAAGACACTTGGGAGTGACAGTCTAACAATAACTGTCAACCCATTGCCAACAGGTTCGATCACCGGAGACACAGCTGTGTGTCAAAACGCACCTTCACCATCTCTTACATTTACAGGATATGACGGAGCACCGCCTTACACTTTTACTTATAACGTTAATGCCGGAACCAACCAGACTATTACAACAAACAGTAATGACTCCATTGCAGTATCAGTTGCAACAAATACACCAGGGACTTTTGTTTACAATTTAATTTCAGTGTCTGATTCAAACGGTTGTTCGCAGGCAGTAACAGGCAGTGACACAATAATTGTCCACACTTTGCCAACAGCAACAATAACAGGTGATACAACAGTTTGTTCTTCCCCCGATTCAATACCAGTCATTTTTACGGGTTCTAACGGAACGGCTCCTTACACTTTTTTTTATAACCTCAATGGTATTCCCCAACCTCCCTTAACTTCAAGCGGAATTGATACAATAAATGCTCCGACAGATTCGGCCGGAACTTTTGTTTATACTTTAAATTCTGTTTCAGATACTAACGGCTGTATGCAGATAATAAACGGCAGTGTAACCATTGTTGTAAATCAATCATTGATCGCAATGATAACAGTGCAGGATAACTCAGGTAATTCACCGGATGACGGCATTATATGCTCAGGAGACAGCGCTATACTTATAGCATCAGGCGGATTAACTTATTTATGGAGCACTGGAGATTCAACAACTGCAATTACAGTAGGTGCAACAGGGAGTTATTCAGTTACAGTTTCTCTCAACGACAGCATTTGTACATCAACCGCGTCTGTAGCAATAACTGTCAACCCATTGCCAACTGCAACAATTATTAGTGGTAATGATACAGTTTGCTCTTCCCCCGATTCAATACCAGTCATTTTTACGGGTTCTAACGGAACAGCTCCTTACACTTTTATTTATAGCATCAATGGTGTTTCCCAGCCTGACTTGAATGCAAGCGTAAATGATACAACAATATATGCCCCGACAGATTCTGCGGAAACTTTTGTTTATACTTTAAATTCTGTTTCAGATATTAACGGTTGTATGCAGACAATAAACAGCAGTGTAACTATTGTTGTAAATCAATCTTTGAGTGCAATGATAACAGTGCAGGATGACTCAGGTAATTCACCGGATGACGGCATTATATGCTCAGGAGACAGCGCTATACTTATAGCATCAGGCGGATTAACTTATTTATGGAGCACTGGAGATTCAACAGCAGCAATTACAGTAGGCACAGCCATGACTTATTCAGTTACGGTTTCTCTCAACGGGAATTGTACATCAACCGCGTCTGTAACAATAACTGTCAACCCATTGCCAACTGCAACAATTACAGGCGATACAACAGTTTGTTCTTCTCCTGATTCAATACCAGTCATTTTTACTGGTTCAAACGGAACGGCTCCGTACACTTTTATTTATAGCATCAATGGTGTACCTCAAGATACCTTAGTTTCAAGCGGAATTTATACAATATATGCCCCGACAGATACTGTCGGAATTTTTGTTTATACTTTAATTTCTGTTTCAGATGCTAATGGCTGTTTGCAGGCAATAACAACCAGTGCAACAATAACTGTATATCCGGCTCCGGAAACACCTGTATTTACTGCATTGACTCAAGGCACTGAAATTTCTTTATGCAGGGGATCAGCCAATATTAATTTCAATGTTACAAATCCTTCCAATACAGTCACGTACTTATGGAATGTTTCCAACACGGGGGCGGCAAGCATTGGTAATGTTACTAATCCCAATACAGTCATTTCATTTTATGATGAAGGACAAATTACAATCTGGAATACAAACTCAACAGGTTTGGGCTGCCAGGGCACTTCGTCAATGTCAGTTACTGTAAACAATAATGATGGATTCGAGGAGCGAAAAATTATATTAAAACAACCCGGCAACCTGCTTGTGTATCCTGATAATTCTATGGATCCGTCCCATTATTTTGGAAATGTATTAATAAACGGGTATCAGTGGGGATATGATAGTATTGCCGATAAGGCTTCACCTCTTGATTCTTTGGGGCCGCCAACAGAAATTCCAGGCCAGGTGTACCAGGTTTTTGTGCCGGTAAGTAAATTTATTAATGGTAATTCTTTAAATGAAACGGATTATGCTTATTGGGTTTTACTGAATAAAGATGGGTGTCAGAGCAGGGTTTATTACAATGGCCCGTATAAAAACAACCGGCTTTTGCCTGAAATTCCGGTTGACAATACTGTTGGTGCAAGCGTGTTCCCTAACCCAACGACCGGTGACTTAAATATAATGTTGCATGGAAATATTTACGGTAACATTGATGTGAGCATCTGCAATCCGTTAGGTCAAATTGTTTATAAAGATAATTTTGAAAAAAAGCAGTTTGAAACTATCCAAAACATAAAACTCAATAAAATTCCGGAGGGAATTTATTTACTGGAGCTATTAAGCAGCGATCATCAGCAGGTAACTGCACGAATTATTATTTATCACTAACAAGCCCGCAGTATGAAATTAAGAATTGGCTTACTGATAGTATTTTTTCCTCTTTTTGCAGCCGGGCAGGAAAGTGTGGCGGTGAATAAAAATGATTCCATTCTGATAGAAACCCTTTTTAATGATTTGACAGAGTCATGGAATTTAGGAATTAATGAGGAGGTGGCCGAGCCGGTTGACATCAGGTTGTTTAATAAATTCAAAAGTCTTTTTGATTCTACTGCCACGATAGATGATGAATTTAATGCACAATTTAAACATGACCCGGCATTAAATCCGCCTTATGCGTATATAGTCGAATCCGGTAAGCCCTTTAATGATTACGCTCATGATGTTGCCCTGCAGGTTGTTCAGCTTACTATTGACAGTGCAGGTGAGAAGAAGCTTATTTCATCCGTCAACAATAAATATGTATATGAAATTTACAGAAAAGTTTCAGCATATAAATACCGGAAATATGTGCTGGATGATGCTGCCGCTTATTTTAAGAATGAAATTTCGGACCGAAAGCTTGAATTGGATAAATCCGAGAGCATAAAAATTTATAACAACTCTCTTTACAATGCTGCTGATTCAGTTTACAAATTTATTTCTGAAAATATTTTAATCGTTACTGTGCATAAAAGCGATGGTTCAATTAAGATAGCTCAAATAAAAAGAAAGGAAGAAAATAACATCGTTAAATGCGAAAACGATAGTGACAACGATGGCATTCTTAACAACGAAGATGTATGTCCAGGCAAGTTTGGGGATTTCACTGCGCGGGGATGCCCCGATCATGATTTTGACACCATTCCCGACAGCAGGGATCGTTGCCCTGATAATTATGGCTTGTACTGGAATCATGGTTGCCCCTGGAATTATTTTAATAACAAATTTGCTATTGGTATTTTTACCGGTGTGCGGTTAAACTCCTGCCCGTTGAAATTACCGGAGCCCGATAAAGGGGGTTACAGTTCGGTTGATATGAATGAATCAAAAAAGGGAAGCTTAAAAAATCCGGAATTAATTTCAAGCACTGTTTTTGGAGCCGATATAAGTTATTATACCGGAAGCATAAAAAAGAAAGGCATATCACTGGGTGTCAACTATACCTCCTTTATTGTTTCTTATATAGTTGCTGACAATGCTGTCTATACTTTTAAATCAAATGATGGCAGCAATGATTACCGGAGGAGAGTGACATTAAAGCAAGGGTCAGAAGAAAAATTGAACTACCAGGTTTTAAATTTCCCATTACTATTAAAATACAGGGGAAGATTTAATAAGTCGGACCGGGAAAAAAAGTCGTTTTACGAATTTAGCGCAGGCCCCTCGCTCGTTTATTTTAAAAATAAATCTGATTATAACGTCAACATCGCTTTTGAAGGTCTCTACCAGGTGGACACCATTAATAAAGATCAGTTTAAGTATTATGATTATTTCGATAATGGTTCCACATGGAATGTATTACTTACTTCTGCCGGTATCAATCATCAATCATCAAATCCCGGTGTGGATTCGCTTTATAATCAATTATTCAATGCCGATAATCGTTATGATTTTGCAGCCAGTAAAAACTATACAGGTGCTGACAGGAAAGCTGTTCGTTTAAGCGTAGCTGTTAATGCAAATGCCGATTTTTATTACCAGGTAAGAAACATGGCAATCAGATTTGGAGCCGCTATCGTAGTCGCGCGTTCACTTAATTCGATTTCTGATTATGCCCCTATGGATAAAACTTCGGATAATTACAACTCATTTTTCAGGAGCAAAGCCAGTTCGGTTTATATCTCCTATGGATTAAACTTTGGCTTTTCCCTGGGTTTTTAGTTAACTGAGTTAACGGGTCAGCATTCTGAATAATAATTATTAAAGCTTTATTAATTTTTTGTAAGATGTATTCTCCTCTTTTGTTAATCTTACCAGATAATAACCGGAAGCCAGGGACGCAGTATTTATTTCAATAGTGTATTCGCCTTTTTGTTTTAAACCTTCATTGAATGTTTCAACAACTTCTCCAATAGAATTAATAATTTCAATCGTAACATTTTTCTTTTCTGTCAACGTGTAAGTTACATTTGTTTTATTATCCACCGGGTTGGGATACATGTTGAAAACAGATTCTTCCGGATTCACCTCATCGCTTAACCGGCATGGAACACTAACAGTTATTACATTAGATGTTTTGGAGCAACTGTTAGCATTAGTAATTGTACATTTATAAATGCCTGGAGTTTTGGCAGTATAGCTGGTTGTTGTCGCGCCTGGAATCGCTGCATTATCTTTTTTCCACTGATACGATAAACCCGTTCCGCTGTTTGCTGTAAAGACAACACTGTCACCGGCACAGAAAGAAACAGGGCCGCCCGCTGTAATGTTTGCTGGCGGCTTTGAATATACTGTTACGGAAACAGTGGTGCTGGTTTTAATGCACCCATAAAGGCTTGTAACCGCTACTTTATAAGAACCGGTAGTTGTGGCAGAATAAGAAATACCTGTAGCTCCGCTGATATTTACATTATTCTTTTTCCATTGATAGGAAAGATTTGTTCCGGTGTTTGCACTGAGAAGAACACTTCCGCCTGTGCAAAAAGCAAGAGGACCTCCGGGTGTAATTGTTGCCGCAGGCTTATTTCTTTTAGTTGCGTGGATGGTATTTGAGGTACGGGTGCACCCGTGAGAAGGCTCTGTAACTATAACTTTATAATCACCGGTGGCATTTGCATAGTAAGAAGAAGCGGTAGCTCCGGAAATATTTCCGGAATTTAATTGCCATTGAAATGTATTTCCGGCTGCTGTGGTTGAAATGAGCTGGAGACTATCACCGGAACAAAAATTGGTTCCTGAGGAAGCAATAGTAACATTTGGCAATGCCCATATTGTTAAGTCTGTTCCGTTATCACCACCGGTGCGGACTGAATCGCTTGAAACGACACGGATACGATAACCTGTACCATTAGCAGTGCCTGCAGGAATAGTTGCTGAAATAATTCCGGAAACAGTGCTTGTCACAGAACCGATATTGACAGCATTTGCAAAATAGCCGTTAGCATTGCTAAGCTGTGCAGTAAAAACATTTCCGGCAACAAAAGGGATGTTAGCGGTAAACGGAACTGATATTGATGTTCCTGCACAAAGAGGAAAACCGGGAATAGTTCCTGTATTTATATCACTTCTCACTTTGGCTATGAAAAAATCTTCGGTACTTGTAATACCATTATGCGGAAGATAAAAGTTGGAGAACCTTGCTGTATCTCCGTAATTTCCGGTAATAAATACTTTTCCGGAATCAATCAGCGCAATCCCTGTTACATAATCGTAGCGGTAGCTGCCCCCGCGCTGCGCCCACTGGAACTCGCCCACATGGTTGTATTTTGCAACAAAGGGATCGTGATAGCCTTTGCTTGTAAAATTAATTCCTGGGAAGGAAGATGTTCCGCCATGATGATTTTCACCGCCCACATATACGTTTCCGCCTTCGTCAACTGCCACTTTCCTGCCCACCTCCAGCTGCGAGCCTATAGTAGTCTGCACCCATTGAATGTCCCCGGAAGAATTGTATTTTGCAACAAACATGTCGTAACTCCCGTGAGGCGTCACTGTATCGGTATCAAAAACTGCAAAGCCTCTTGTCAGCCCGGTGATGTAAATATTGCTCACTGCATCGAGTGTAATTCCGTAACCGGCTTCATATTCGTCTGAGTAAAAAGAGGTAAGGAAAACCAGCGTACCGCTTGTGTTATATCCTGCAATAAATCCGTCCACACCTCCCCCATGGTACGTTAGCGTGGAGCCGCTGAAATTGGAAGTTTGCCCGATAAACCCTGTAATATATGCTGTACCATTTGATTTGACAGCAATGCCAAAGCTATATTCAGTGGCATAGCTTCCGGCAGTGCGCGCCCATTGGCAGGTGCCGCTGTTGCTATATTTTGCAATAAAAATATCAATGGAGCCGGTGAGCAAAGTCGGATGGATAACGCTGCTTAATGTAACACTGTTGCCGAAATCAGCAACACCGGCATAAAAACCGGTTAAATAAATGTTGTTGTTTGCATCAAGCCCGAGCCCGCCAATCCAAAAATCTGAGCCGTTTGCCGTGGCGCTGGATGCCCAGAGGGGTATTCCTGACGAATTGAGCTTTACTACAAAAATGGAATGTACTGCGGGAGGAGAATTGAGCGTAAAAGAACCGAATTTGGTGCTGTCGTTAAATCCGCCTGCGATGTAAATATTTCCGGAAGCATCTGTTTTAATTGCCCTGGCTTCATCCGGGGTATTGCCGCCAAAACGTTTTGCCCACACTATGGACATTGCAGCATTGTATTTTACAACAAAAACATCGCTCCTGTTGCTGTCGCTGTAAAGCGTTGTCGTTCCAAAGCGGATGGAATCGGTAAAATACCCGGTTACATAAACGTTGCCGCTATTGTCGCTGCACATTTCATTGCCGGAATCGTTTTTGGCGTAGCCGGTATTTTGAACGTTTATCCATGTTTGTGCATAAAGATCAACTGAAATAATACATAAGATGCTGAGAAATGATACGGATTTTTTCATAAGATTTTCGGAATTTTTAATCCGGGCGCAATTTAAATAAAAATGTCTTTTACGCGAAACTTTTTGGTGAACCGCTATTTTTCACGCTTTAATATTTGTTTTCTTTTGGGAGGATTGAAGAGATGCAACTCAAATTTAAATTCCTGTAGTCCGCGTTTGTTCAACGATGTTTATTAAAATGCAGCTTCATATTTTCATATTTCATGTTTTTTCTTAAACTTTGTTAAAAATACCTGCCCATGAAAAATTCTGCCATCCTTATTTTATGCCTGCTTGCAAACCTTTCACAAGCCGATTCATGGACACAAAAAGCGGACCTCCCGGGCGATGACCGTGGCGCGGCTGCCGGGTTTTCCATAAACGGAAAAGGTTATATCGGTACAGGAATAAAATTCTCAGCTACTATCCCTTTTCATTATGATTTCTGGGAGTATGACCCGGTAACAAATGCGTGGACGCAGAAAGCCGACTTCGGGGGAACCGGGCGTTCGGGCGCTGTGGGGTTTGCTGTTTTGGATAAGGGGTACATTGCCTGCGGATATGATGCAAACATTATTCAGCAGGATGTGTGGGAGTATGATCCCGCTTTAAATACGTGGGTGCAAAAGGCAAGCCTGCCCGGACCCGGAAGAGATTACACCGTTGCTTTTGTTATTGATTCGATGGCTTACTTGGGAACGGGATATGATGCTTCCAGCATAAATTACCAGGATTTATGGCAGTTCAACCCTGTTGCAAACGCGTGGACAGTGAAAGCTAACGTTGGCGGTGGCGACCGAAGCAGTGCCGTTGCATTTTCCGTGGGTGCAAAAGGATATATAGGCGCAGGATATAACGCAACTTACATGGACGATTTCTGGGAGTATGACCCAGTCGTTGATTCATGGTCACAAAAAGCAAACATCCCGGGAGGCGGGAGAAGTGACGGAGCGGCATTCGCCATTGGTAATTACGGGTATGTGTTAACCGGACAATTCAGCATAGCAACCGGGAAGGATGTACAACGTTACAATCCTTTAACAAACACCTGGACACAGAAATTAAGTCTGACAGGTTCGGCACGCTCCAATTCCGTTGCTTTTTCTGCAGGAAACAAAGGATATATTGGTACAGGTTATGATCCTTCATTTGTTTCTATGAAAGATTTTTGGGAGTACACTCCCGATAGTATTTTTACTTCGGTTAGCGAAATTTCAACCGGAGATGACGGATTTAAAATTTTTCCAAATCCGTCTGATGGCATTATAAATATTCAGTATGATGCGGTAAAATATTTTAATTCAACGATTATTTTCAGTGATGTAAACGGAAGAGAATTGCTTAGTCATTCGTTACATTCTTTAAACGGAACAGAAAGAATAGATGCCACATATCTTATTAACGGAATTTACATTTACAAAGCAGTGAGTGGAAAAAATGTATCAGCAAAAGGAAGAGTTTTGATTCAGAAATAAGAGTATTTTTTTTTGAAACTGCCAGAATGCTGACGGAATCATCTTCCGGAAGCAGGACTTACGGAAGTCCGTTGCTTAAACCGATTAAAAATATAATTTCTTTATTACTACTGATATTAAGAAATATTCAGTATGTTTACTCTGCTTTTCTAACCAAATTAAAAAAACAACTGCTTATGAAGAACACAAATACACGCGCATCCGGTAAAATTGAAAAAATATTTTTTGTTTTCTTATTCTTTTTTATTGCAGCGATTGGAAAAGCGCAGGTAATCAAATCAGAAGGTTTTGATAACAATTTTGCAGGAACTGCCTGGCCCAATACACAGCTTCCATTCGGATGGACATATGGAAGGTTAGACACTGATCCAAATAATTATTGGGACCGGGTGAATGTGGGGGTGCTTCCCACATGCGCCCCTCATGGAGGATCTGCCGGTATGATAAGATACCGGTCAGCTTATATTATGACCCCGGGCGAACAAGGATACCTTGTATCAAGACGGTATGACCTGACTGCGCGTGTGACCGCTTCTACAGTAAGCTTTTGGATTTACCGCGAGGCAACACCAGGAAATGATAACATCCAGGTGTATGCAAATAACAATCCTGATCCGACAATAGGCCCCGGCACGCTGTTGCAGGATGCGGTAACTGCATTTTTTAATGTTCCCCGTCCTTGTGGCACAGCACCTATAGATCCTTGTGGCGTTTGGACACAGCACACGTTTCAAATACCGGCTGGTGCAACATTTAACACTAACACCCTATATATCATCATAAAAGTAACCGACAACGGAGCAGCGGGTGCCAATGTTTATATTGATGATTTTTCCATACAGACTTATCCCAGCCCACAGACACTTTCTTCTATAGGTCTTGATTTTCAGAATTTGGCAAATGTAGCTGCACCTCCCCAAAACCAGCCTAACAACTGGATCATAGGATGCAGGGTTACTGCAGCAAATGAACAGGCACAATGTGCGCTGGGTGCATTTACCTTCACCCATAATGGCTCTACATTTCCCGTATTAGATATTGCAAACTCAGGAACCGGTGGTGTAAAATTATGGTGGACAGGCGGGGCAAATTCATTTTCGCTTACCAATGCAATACAGGTAGGTTCTTATGCGGGACCGGCTTTTCCTGTAGCGACTTTTAATATTACACCCGTAATTCCGGCACCTTATAATGGATTATTAAACGGGAATAATTATTTCTGGCTTACGTATGATATAGCAGCCGGAGCGGTTTCAGGGGATTACGTTGATGCTGATTTTATATCGGCAAACATTTGCGGAGCAACCCAAATATGCGGAGGAGTGGGCTGCGCCATTGCAGGAGGGCGTTTGATTGACATTGCTTATTGCGTGCCTGTTTATTCAGTGGGAACCTCAGCGCTTAACGGTTCTTATACTAATAATGATTATATAAAGAGAGTAATTTGCACGGGTGATCCTGCCTATCCGCCCGGAATTGATAATGATCATAACGATATGGCTGTCGGGTCGTTTCCTGTCGGAGCTGGGATGGGTGATGCGTGCGTAACTTCCCCCACTATGCTCAGCACCGGCACCGTTTCACCTTTCAGCCCTCACATGTCTGACTATCAAAAATTCTCTATGGCAATCGTTCCGAATATGTGCGGACCAGGCAACAGCAGCCGTACGGCAACGTTTCTTGCAAACGGCAGTACTTCTTATACGATCAGCATACAATGCGGAACATGGTATGGAAGTAATTGCGTTGCAGCCTGGATAGATTTTAACCACGATGGAGTATTTAATAATACAATGGTACCTGCAGCGGGAGGAGAAAAAATATGCCAGTCAGGATATATGAATGCGCAGACATGGTTTGGACCTATATCATTCCTGGTTCCAAATGGCAATACTATAGGTTATTTCGGACAAACCACATTGCGGGTAAGAGAATGGTATGCTAATTCTTCTATGGACGCATGCGGCTCCGGCTATTATGGAGAGACGGAAGATTATACTGTAACAACGAGACCTGATTGCAGCACGCTATACCCGGGATGGAAAATATGGGCTGGCTATACCGATGACTGGAATTTAAATACCAACTGGTGTGGCGGAGTACCTACTATTAATGATAATGCACTGATACCGGGAAAAGGAACAGCCTCATTTAACCGCGGTCCGGGAACCTATCATCCTGTAATTAAATCAGGCGTTTTAGCAACTGCAAGAAAGTTAGTGATGATGAATGATACCGTTGAAGTAAATTCGCCTGCAGGAGGATCGTTAAGAGTGTGTGATTCACTTTCCATCGGAGTTGCAAGCGTACCTAACACGAGCGCACTTATTGTTGATTCATCTTATATTGCAAATGCTGTCTTGTCAAACGGGGTAAATACAAACAGTACCTGGATGCCATTCAGACAAGCTTTCAGAGAGCAGAAAGTACAGCTTATGTATAAAACATCTGAACTGCTGGCGCAGGGAATGATTCAGGGAGATGTATTTGACGCGATCATTGTTCCCATAAGAATACGCAGATCAACGGGGCCTTATACGGTAAGTATTAATATGTATTATGCCACAAATAATGCTACATATCCTTCTTTTACTAATGTGGGCTATACGATGCCTGTTCCTGCAGCACCGTCAAATTGCCTGGCACCACAGGCATCAGCCCCTGTAAATGTATTTAACGGACCTATCAATTTCTCCGGTATCCCGCTTAATGGCAGCGGCAACTATACTATAACGCTTAACGGAGCTCCCTTTACATTTACTAATAATCCTGCAACACCTCTGATAGTAGAAATTTGCTATTCTGCCGCTGCATCTTTGAACGATGATACCTGGCAGACACAAACAGTAGGGTACAGATCTATTTTGATGTTGTCCAATTTGGGAGCTTATAACCCTCCAGCATGCGCATGGACAAATACGGCACCCAATGGCACCAATCTGACCTTCAGACAGTCAAGCGACTTGCGTCCGAACCTTACTTTCCAGTTTCACCGTGTTTACAAGAAGTTTCCGATACAATTGGAAACTAATGGTGCGTCTAACGGCCAGTGGGCTAATTTCGGAAACTTTATACCCGCAAAAAGCATGGTTGAGTTCAAAGGAACCAGCTCTGTAATACAGAACATTGACGGAACAAAAAATACTACATTCTATGAGCTTAAGATAAATAATACAGGCACGGGTCATGTAAGACTTATGCGACCGACTACCACAGTAATTGACACACTGCGGCTCACAAGCGGAAAATTAATTTTGAATTCAAAATCAATTCTGGTTCGCAATCCCGGCACCGGGGGAATCGTGCGGACCAACGGGGGTATATTAAGTGAAACCGTTTCTCCAAATTACGGAACTGTGGAATGGAAAATCGGCACCACAACAGGTTCACACGTTTTTCCTTTCGTGACTTCCGGAAACGTATATATTCCCTTCACCTATAGCTTAACCACGGGTGATGTGGGTACTGTTAAAGCTGCAACCTATCCAACTCCTGTCAGTAATCTTCCTTATCCAGCGAATGTGACGAATGTCAATGACACTAACAATGTAAATAATTCTGCCTACACAGTTGACCGCTTCTGGCGCCTTATAAATACGGGACCGTCAGGAAAAGCAAATTATAAATTCACTTACCAGAACACCGAAGCGCCCGCGCCAATTGTAAATGGAAACATCCGTGCGCACCGCTATCTTTTCTCAAACAACAAATGGAAAATTCTTCCTTATGCTATGACCAATACCCTTAACACGCCAACTCCTGCAACCAGTGAAGTGCTTGTAACGGGGATCACCGGAAATAACCTGGACGCAAATATCTGGGCGCTGGCAGATGCTTCCAGCCCGTTACGAATGAGCCATTCCGTACAGAATGAAATGGGCATAAGTCCAAATCCTTTTACTGATAAAATTATTATTTCACTGAATTTTATTCCTGGTGTCAATGAAAATATTTCACTGACCTTGTATTCTGTCCTCGGTGAATTAACCGATGAAACAATTATTCCGGCAGGCCTGGTTTCAAACAACGAGCATATTGAATGGACTACCGGAAATATTAAAAATGGAATTTATTTTTTAGTAATTAAAACTAAAAATGAAATCCGGACTGAACGGGTTATTAAAATGGGGAATTAAACAGGTTTATATTTTCTATAAGAGCCGGGCCAGCTATCAGTCCAGCACTAAATACCTATTGCAAACTACAAACATCAAACTTTTCTAACGGCATTTTTTTAATAAAACTGAAAACAGAAAATTAATTATTAATGCAGAAATTTATTGTTCAGCATTAATTGCTTTTTCTTTCCGGGTTACAGAAAGAAAAGAAGGGAATTGGTTATTTCACAATTATTTTGCCTTTATAACTTGCCTTGCCGTTATCATTTATCAGCTCAATGAAATAAAGACCGTGTGAAAGATTTTCTTTTCTTATTAATATTTTATCAGAGACAATCTCTTTGATACATCTTAATTCCCTTCCTGTGACATCCAAAATTTTCATAGTGTATTTTTCTCTGCCCGGGTTTTCGAAAATGATTTGAGTGCTTTCATTAAAGGGGTTCGGATAAATTTTAACTTGATTATTATAAGATGAAATTTCAGGAACTGATAAAGCAGTGACCAATGTATTTAATGTTGTATTAGTAACTACAGGCAGGTTGTAATCAAAGTAGATATAGGCAGTGTTCTGAACAGATGTAAAATCAACCGTTCCCGGCTTTGCTTTCACACGGTATTTGACAAAGCCATGACTGGCAAGTTCATTCACATTGCTGTCGGCAAGTAAAATATTATCAAACAAAAATTCAATAGCTCCATTGTTTTGAATGGTTGTTTGGAGAGGATGACTGGATGCAATGATGCGGAATGAATTAATATCCAATGAAACATCAAGCGTATCCTTAATCCTGACAACGAAAGCCGTATCGGTTCCGGTATTTTGAAAACGAATGGTGTATTGCATTGTATCGGCAAGCAATGTATAATGTTGCGGCCCCACGCCTTCGGGACGAACGCTTTTATCATTGGGGTCAAAAGAACAGACAACCACCTGTGTCAGACAATCATTGCTTGTTCTTGCAGTAATCCCGTCATTATAATTAACCGTTTCACAGTTATGAATAGTGTCACCCTGCGTTAATGGCGGACCGATATGAAGTACAATATTTATTTGCCCTTGCTGAAACGGAAAAAGATTATAGAAATTCCAAATGAATGTATCCCCGTTAGCTAAATTGTATGGCGGAGTACTCTGTACAAAAGTCATCTGCGGATCTTTTACAAAAGTTACAGTGCCGCTGTCAATCATTGCAGTACCCGTATTTTCATAATTAATCCAATAATTAACATCACTGTTACACCGTGCAATGCTTCCGGTCAAAGAAGAAATCATATCATAAACCTGGTTAACAGGAAAAACCCCAAAATCCAATCCTGTGATGTTTATGCTGGTATCATTATAAAAGGTATAGGATGCCGAATCAGAAGTGAGCTGCCAATTAATATCCGGAACATATTCTACAGTGTAAATACCTGAATCTATGCCGAGATTATAATTTCCTGACATATTGGTAAAAGTATAAGTGCTGTCTGGCAACAGGCGGATTTTCTGGTGGGGGATTCCATAATCGCTCCCGTCCATAATACCGTTCTGATTAAGATCATAATAACCATTTCCAAACGCGTAACTCATATAAATCGGGGGAACCGGGTGAATCCCCACAAATAAACCGGAGGTACCTTCAAGATCAAAAACTATTTCATTATAAGTGAGAGGATCCAAATCTCCAACGACAGCTAAACCCGGCTCGGCATCCTGCTGCCAGGTAAGATGAAGATTATTAGCATCAACATCGCGTGCAAGCGAAGGATAAACGCCCTCAGTAAAAGGGTCGTTTATAAGATTAACAGGAATTGACCAGCTATAACCATTGTCAGGCGAAGCCACGCAATAAATATTCCTGTAGCTTTGATCAACGCCATTTGTTGTCCATTCAACCATGCCGGAATAAGCCACATAAATATTTCCGACAGCATCAATCCCTGCAGAAGGCATGCTTGTAAGTCCTGTCTGGTAGAATGGTAAATTGGGTTCTATATCTATAGTTCCGCTGGCGTCCCAATCTACAACACCAGCAATGACTACAGGCAGATAGTTTAGAAAACTTTCATTCCAATAGAGCAGCCCGTCAGTAGCAGGAAAATAACTAAGAACTCCTGCACCAGGTTCCTCCAAAACCATCATCCGTCCTGCCCAGCAATGCACCATACCATTGTTGCCTATCAGGACTTCTACAGAACCATCTGTGGTTTCTAAAGTATCTCCGGCACCATCTGAATTAAGATCAGTGTCCATTGTGATTTCATCGTATAAACTTATCGGAAACGGCTCGATTGTTTTTTTAGTCCATGTAGTTCCATCATCTGTTGATTTCCACAAAACCCAGTCGTTACTAAGCCCTGCATGAACTATGGCAACCGTATTTCCTTTTACATCAATTGCGTAACAATCAGCGAACATCTTAAAATAATGAAGGCTGTCAATTCCGGGAAGTAAAATATTAGTCAAATTCCAGGTCACTCCGCCATCCTGAGAGCGGGTATAGGTCATGGCGCCATCTATTCCATTGAACAGGGAGCCTGAACTTGAAAGAGGTGTGGTCAGAGAAATTATGTGAACAGAATTTCCGGCTGCTCCGCCTGTTGCCATCCTTGGCCAAAGTGAAAAATTTCCCGGAGGCGGAATCAATGCGGTGTGAATCCAGGGACCTGCACCCTGAACAGGACGATAATAAAATCCGAGTGAATCACCGCCATTTTTGTGAGATACTATACACTCGCCAGAGCCAATATTATTAAGATTTCCCCAACCTCTTTTGTCGGGTTGAATTCTTGCTGATGGCTGTGGCTGCCATGTTGCGCCATTATCGCTGCTAAAATTAACAGCAGTTCCGCGGTCAGGGAAACTCATGCTAAGATCCGTACTGAAAGTCCATGCAGCTCCGATATTGTTGCCGGATTTATATACAGTATTCAACATGGAACCATTGGATTGCAAATCATAAGTCGTACCGCCTATAATGGAAATTATTCCGGTTGCATTATTTACGTTACCGTATTTTGAAGGTAAAGGGATTGTTTGTCTTAAAGGAATTATTATTTCACCTGTTACCGGAGGTAAAACTTTTACCGCTTTATTGTATTCAGGATGTTTAAGCGGAAAGATGGTTGCATTTGAAGGTTTCCTGTTTTGACCGTTTACTGTATTGCTGATTAAAATTGCAATGAAAGTAATGATGATTGCTGGTGTTTTCATGGTGCTTACGTTTTAATATCAAGTGGGGTTGAAATAAAAAACAAAAGTGTTAATATAATTAAGGAACAAACGTAAACACAAATAAAGGATAATGCAAATCAAAATTTTGCATAAGTATACAGGTCTAAGGTTTTAACAGGAGACTTTTTTAGCTGTAATTTCTAAACCAGGTTTAATTTAATAATGCAATAATTTTTTCTTTCAGCATTTTCTTTTCGGCTTCTGAGTGTGTCAGGCGGATGGCTGTTTCAAAATTATTTTTTGCTTCGATTGAATTATTAAGACGGGAGTTTAATTCACCAAGCAGGCTGTGGTAAAGATAAAAAGTTTCTAATTTTTTCTTGCCAGGAATAGAGAGCAAAGATTTCATTGCTTTCTCAGCACCGTCCACCTGCATAACGGCAACAACTTTGTTCAGCTCGGTGACCGGAGAAGAAGATATTTTGCAAAGCCATTCGTATAGTTCAAGAATTCTTTTCCAGTTTGTTTTGCTAAAACTCTCCGCACTGCAGTGCTCATAAGCAATAGCTGCTTCGATGTGATAGGCGCTTACCGAATTGCCAAAGGCAGCTTTGTTCATGTATTCATTTCCCTCTGCTATCAAATTGAAATTCCATTTGCTCCTGTCCTGGTAGGGTAATAATATAATTTCTCCTTCTGAAGTTAACCGGCTGTTACTCCGGGATGAATGGAAGCACATTAATGCCATCAGGGCAAACGTTTCGGGTTGCTGGGTATGAGCGTTTTCGCTGAGCATTTTGCAAAGCAACATCGCTTCGTTAATCAAGTCTGTCCTAATCAGCTCTTCGGAATGCGTGGAATTATATCCTTCATTAAACAATAGATAAATGGAATTTAATACCGCATCGGTCCTGACTTTTAATTCTTTCACAGATGGAATGACCAATTTAATTTTTTGTTCCCTGAAAAATTCTTTGGTCCGATACAGTCTTTTTGAAACGGTGTCTTCAGAAGAGAGAAATGCTTTCGCTATTTCAGCAGTACTGAATCCGCAGAGTGTTTTTAAGATAAGTGTGATTTGATTTTCTTCTGAAATTTCAGGATGACAGCAGGCAAACATCATCCGGAGCATATCATCTTTCACTAATTCTTCTTTCCATAAATTTTCCATAGTGGGTGCAAGTGAATATTCGGAAGTGAGGAGTATTCTTTCGTTGTCACTGAAATCGTATTGAACAGAATGTTTGTTCCTGCGGATAATATCTATAGCTTTATTTTTTGCCACGCGAAACAACCATGCGGAAGGGTTTTCGGGAACACCTTTTAATTTCCATACCTGCATGGCATCAATAAAAGTTTGCTGCACGACATCTTCAGCCGTTTCAAGATTTTCTGTTCCGAAGATTTTAGTTAAAACAGAAACCATCTTCCCCGATTCGTGACGGAAAAGATGGTCGCTGAGGTGATGGATGTCCATCTTAGTGGTCAGTGGTCAGTGGTCAGTGGTCACTGACCACTGACTACTGATTACTATTCTTTTTTGTCGCAGCTTACCATCCAGTTGATTCCGAATTTATCGGTGAGCATTCCAAAATAAGAACCCCAGAATGTTTGGTTCATCGGCATAGTTTGGTTTCCAGCTGCAGAAAGTCCTTTGTAAAGCTTGTCTGCTTCTGCTTTGCTGTCTGTATTAACAGAGATGGAAAAATTATTTCCAATCACTGTTGCCTGCCCGAATGCATCAGAACTGTCACTGCCCATTAAAATGGATTCTCTGGTGATGGGAAGTGATACGTGCATGATTTTTTCGCCTTCAGAAGCAGGAACGGTCTTGCCATCCATGGGTGGCATTTCCTTGAAACGCCCGAGGTAACCAAACTCGCCACCGAATACTGATTTGTAAAAATTAAATGCTTCTTCGCAATTACCGTTGAAGGTAAGATAAGGATTAATTGTTGCCATATTTTTTTGATTTTTATGAGTTGAATAATTTGCCAAATTTAAGAAGATAAAAGCCACAGATTCACAGATTTTTTATTGA
>DATEMK010000380.1:0-2726 GCA_035275625.1 Bacteroidia bacterium | reverse complement strand
TTATTTTGTGGAGGTGCAATCGGGTGAAAAAGTTTTGAGGGAGAAGTTTTTGAAAGAATAAGAAATTGTAATACCTTCGATTAAAATTTCACAGCCATGAAAAAAATAATCACATTTTTTTTCATATTCAATTTAGCTTATTGCCCGGTATTTATAGGAGATAATTTTTGCACAGCACAGTCTGTGATGAAAGTAGCATGGCAAAAAACAATTGGAGGGGACACTGCGGAAACTTTCTGCCGTATTCGTCCAACGGCTGACGGGGGCTATGTATTAGGAGGAAATTCTTATTCGGGAATTTCAGGTGATAAGACCGATGGTCATTTTGGATTTTCAAATTGTTATAATTACTGGGTGGTGAAGCTCGATGCATCGGGTAATATCCAGTGGCAAAATGATATTGGCGCCATTTACGATGATGAATTATCCGATCTGCAGCAAACTACTGATGGCGGATATATTCTTGGCGGAACATCCGTATCACCGATTTCGGGTGACAAGACTGAGAATAGCCAGGGTTATGACGATTACTGGATCATAAAACTGGATGCAGCAGGTAATATACAATGGCAAAATACCATCGGTGGAAACATGGATGATATTTGTAAATCCATAATTCAAACTTCAGACGGAGGCTATCTTGCAGGCGGCTATTCTTATTCTTCCGTTTCCGGTGACAAAACTGAAAGCTGCTGGGGATGGTACGATTACTGGATAGTAAAGCTTGATTCAACAGGAGCTATTCAGTGGCAAAAAGATATTGGCGCCAATGACGCTGATGTTCTCAACATGGTAAGGCAAACATCGGATGGCGGTTATATTCTCGGAGGCACATCTAACTCTGATATTTATGGAGATAAGTCAGAGCATTCCATCGGCAGCATGACATATAATGATTTCTGGGTGGTAAAAGTGGATTCGCTTGGCACTATACAGTGGGAGAATACCATAGGAGGAAATAATCCTGATGAACTTCATTCCGTTGAAGAAACAGATGACGGAGGATATTTTTTAGCAGGTTCTTCCAATTCGGATATTTCAGGTGACAAAACTGAAAACTGCATCGGACCCAACCAGGATGATTTTTGGATTGTAAAGCTCGATTCTGCAGGAGTGGTGCAATGGGATAATACTATCGGTGCGCATAATTGGGATCGTCTGTATTCAGCACAGCAAACTTTTGACGGTGGTTATATATTAGGAGGAGATTCATGGTCTTATGCCGCTGTGGATAAAACCGAAAACAGTAAAGGAGCGCTTGATTACTGGATAGTAAGAATTGATCCGTCAGGAAATATCATCTGGCAAAAAACACTTGGAGGAAGCGGGTATGAATGGTTTGGAAATGTTCAGCAAATGCCTGATACCAGTTTTATTGCAGGGGGAATTTCACGGTCACCTGTTTCCGGAGATAAGTCAGGAGAGTGCAGGGGGGATTACGATTACTGGATAATGAAATTTACTGAAAACATTAACGTAATTGGCGGGAAAGCGTATTTAGATATCAATAGTAATCTTAACCAGGATGCTAATGAACCACCGTTATTCAGTCATTTAGTTTCTGAATCTACCACCGGAAAAATTAGTTTTACTGATGCAAACGGAAATTACCGCATTTATGTGGATGCAAAAGGCGGCTTTACCACAATTCCCAAATCGTTAAATTATTTTAGTCCGAATCCTGCATCACATAGCGCTTTTTTTACAGATTATAACCAGGCAGATTTATTAAATGATTTTGCATTTCAACCAATAAATTTATTTAATGACTTGTGCATTGATATAACTCCCACTGGAATTTTCCGTGCCGGATTTAATCCGGTTTACATTATTAATTATGAAAATGCCGGAACGACTATTTTATCCCCTACAGTCATTTTCTTTCCTGATAATGATGTGACATTTACTTCTTCAAACCCGGTTGCTAATTCTGTTACTCCTGATTCAGTCGTTTGGAATTTTGGATCATTAGCACCTTATCAAAGCGGAAGCATTTCAGTAACCGTACATGTAAATAATACGGTTCCTAACGGAACATTAATAAATTCATCTGCCAGGATAGAACCGGTTGCGGGGGATGTAAATACGGCATGTAATTATGCAGCCTGGGAGGTTTATACAGTTGGAAGTTTTGATCCTAACGCAATTGTTGTTAATGAAGACTCCGTGTTAACCACACAGCTTTCCAATCCTCCTTACCTTGAGTATATCATTTATTTTCAAAATACAGGAACTGCACCGGCAATAAACATTCGTGTACTCAACAATATTCCTCAAAAACTTGACCTGGGCAATTTTGAATTTGTTTCCTCATCTCATTCTATTAATAATGTATTCGAAGATCACTCGAGGTTAATGACATTTGTTTTTGATAATATCAATTTACCTGACAGCAATATAAACGAACCTGCAAGCCATGGATTTATCCGATATAGAATAAAACCGCTTTCAACTTTAGCAGCAGGAGATTCAATAAAAAATAATGCAGCTATATATTTTGATTTTAACCAGCCGGTGCTTACGGATACTGCGGTGACGGAGATTGTACTGCCAACGGGAGTTAGTAGTCAGTGGTCAGTGATCAGTGGTCAATTGGCAGTATATCCGAACCCGGCAAGAGAGGCATTAACTATTAATAGTTATTTGATAACAGGAAAAAAAGCAGAAATGAAAATCTATGATCTTTATGGAAGAGAAGTTTTTCAACTGCAAACTGCAAACTTTCA
>DATEMK010000379.1:0-13601 GCA_035275625.1 Bacteroidia bacterium | reverse complement strand
CAGATAAAAACCTGGATTATGTAATCCTGGTAAGCGCCCCTGAAGAATTAAGGTTTAAGCGTGTGGTGTTGCGCGACCAGATCACTGAAGAGTATGTAAAGAAAATTTCGGACACTCAAATGAGTGAAGAAGAGAAAAAACAAAAGGCGGATTTTTTTATTGTAAACGATGACTCACAACTTATCATTCCTCAAGTGCTGGATTTGCATAGCCGTTTTCTTTCATTAGCAAAAAACAAAAAATGATCCGGAACGATTTTATTGTTTACTCACAAAACGGATTGTATTGCGATATTTCTTACGTGCACATTTTAAATTAGCCACTAATTACCTGCCTGCCTTCAGGCAGGCACGAATTCACACGAATTGTCTAAAATGAAAATCCTTTCTGCAAAACAAATCCGCGAAGCTGACCAATATACAATTGAACAGGAACCTGTTTCTTCGATTGAATTGATGGAACGGGCTGCTACTGCTTGTTTCAAATGGATCGTTCAGCATTTTGAAGTGAGCAGTTCATTTAAAGTTTTTTGCGGAACAGGAAATAACGGAGGTGACGGAATAGCCATTGCAAGAATGCTGCACAATAATGGGTACCAGGTCACAACCTTTATCATTCGCCCCGGTGGAAATGCCTCAGAAGATTTTAAAATTAATGAAACGCGTTTGCGAAATCCCGGCAAAGTGAATGTCATTGATGTGACTTCTATAAAAGAATTGCCGCCCATTTCAAAAGGCGATGTAGTAATAGATGCACTGTTCGGAACGGGATTAAATAAACCCGTAAAAGATTTAGCTGCTGCTGTAATAAAAAATATAAATCAAAGTGAAGCTGAAATAATTGCAATAGATATTCCATCGGGATTATTTGCCGATCAATCCTCAACTGTTTCAGCAAATCAGATTGTTAAGGCAACTTATACACTTTCATTCCAGGTGTATAAGATTGCTTTCTTTTTTGCAGAAAATGCGGATTATATTGGTGAAGTAATTATTCTTCCCATCGGATTGAATGAAAAATTTATCAGTTCGTGTGAAAGTAATTTTGAATTATTGGAAGAAAAGCATCTTCAGCGAATCCTGAAAAAAAGAAAACCGTTTTCACATAAAGGAAATTATGGTCGTGCTGCAATTGCCGCAGGGAGCTATGGCAAGATGGGCGCTGCGATCTTAGCTGCGAAAGCCTGTTTAAAAACAGGAGCGGGTTTACTAACGGCTTATGTACCCGAATGCGGCTATGAAATTATGCAAACATCCGTTCCGGAATCAATGGTTATGTGTGATGAAAATGAAAAATTTATTTCATCCGTTTTTAAAACAGATTCATTTGATGTATTAGGTATCGGGCCCGGGATAGGGACAGCCCGGGAAACAGCGCATGTATTAAAACAAATCATTCAGAATTTCGGGAAGCCAATTGTATTTGATGCGGATGCCATCAACATCATTTCAGAAAATAAAACATGGATGGATTTTATTGCGCCTGAAAGTATTTTCACTCCTCATCCGAAGGAGTTTGAACGGTTAGCCGGAAAAAGTAATGATCACTTTGAAAGAAACAAATTGCAAATTGAATTTTCGAAACGTTATCGTGTTTTTATTGTATTAAAAGGCCGTTACACTTGTATTTCCTGCCCTGACGGAATATGCTATTTCAACCCTACCGGAAATCCCGGCATGGCAAAAGGCGGAAGCGGTGACACTCTTACCGGGATGATAACCGGGTTGCTTGCACAGGGCTATTCATCAAAGGAAGCATGCATTGCAGGAGTTTATCTTCATGGGCTGGCAGCAGATCTTGCTGTGAAAGAAACGGGAGAAAATTCTTTGATGGCTTCAGATATTATTAATAACATCGGGAAAGCATTTTTGATCTTTCCTTAGGAGGGATCAATCAAGCACTCCGGCTCCTTGTCTTAAAATAACGGGTTGAGTGCCTGTACAATCTACAACGGTACTCGGCTCATTTCCTCCATAACCACCATCAATTATTAAATCAACAGTGGTTTCAAACTTTTCAAAAATTTCAGAAGGATCGGTTAAATATTCTGTGATTTCATTTTCATCATGCAGGGAAGCTGACATAACCGGGTTTCCTAATTCTTTGATAATGTTTAAAGGAACTGTGTGGCCAGGAATACGGATGCCGATGGTTTTCTTATGATTTTTAAAAATTGCGGGAACAGCGCTGTTTGCATTTAAAATAAAAGTGAACGGTCCCGGAAGTGAACGGTTCAGCATTTTGTAAACAGAACGGTCAAATGGTTTTGTGAAGTCTGAAATATGGCTCAGATCGCTGCAGATAAAAGAGAAATTGGATTTTTGAGGTTTTACATTCTTTATACGGCAGATTTTTTCAATGGCTTTGTTGCTGTAAATATCGCATCCCATTGCATAAACAGTATCGGTTGGATAAATGATCACTCCGTCATTTTTTAAAACTCCGATAACTGTTTTTATTAGACGGTGGTCTATGTTGGAAGGGTTTATTTTTAAAAGCACGGATTAAAAGTAGAGAAAAATCCGGTAAGCCCTTAAGAACTTAATTTTGCCTGAAAACTGTCTCTAAAACTTCACCCACTTTTTAACTGTGGTGTTATTCCCTCCACCTGACTTAATAAAATAGATTCCTGCATTTAAAGTTTTCAGATCGAGATCAATTTTATTTTTACCTGTAATCAAATCAACAATGATTTTTTTTACAAGTGCGCCATTGGAATTAAAAATACTGATGGAAACGGATGGTTCAGTTATTTGAGAATAATAAATCAAAGAGAGACTGCTGCCGGATGGATTTGGAAAAAGGATAAAATTCTCGGAATTATTTTGTGCCTGGGGAATTGACAGCGGGCTTACAATAGTTGTAACAACAGTATTGGTAAGCACCGGCTGATTAAAATCAAAGAAGATGTTTGCATTATTGCTGAGCTGATCCCCGATCTGCAGCGTGGGTAATGCTTTTATCCTGTACATAACAAAACCGCTGCTGCCGAAATAGCTGGAGCCGCTGTCAGGCAAGTTAATATTGTCAAAGAAAAATGTAAGCATGTTACTGTTATCGAGTGTAAAAGTGTAAGCATGGCTGGCGCCAATTATTTCAACGGATGAAACCGTGAAATCAGCTTCAATATTATTTTCTACTCTTACATTTATTGCGCTGGCAGTGCCGGTGTTTTGGAAATGTATGGTATAATACAGGTAATCTCCCTGTGTAACAAAACCAGGTGTAACATCTGTATTTGGTGAAACTTCTATATAATTCGGATCGCAACCGCCAACAACAGTTTGAATAAGCGTATCATAATTATCTGCCGGAATGGTATCATCTATAACAGGATAAATAATACCTGTTGATGTAAGCTGTGTACCCAGGGGAATTGATGCAGGCAAATACATTTCTGCCTGGAAATAACCAGACGCTCCGGGCATCAGGTTTGCTATATTCCATCCAAGGTAATTTGTATTAACAGAATCCTGGGCTGGCGTGGATTGGACAAATGAATAATGGGAATCATAATTCAATTCAACATAACAATTCTGTATTGTCGTACCAACATTCTGATAAACCACATTGAGCATCTCCGGAAAACCCGGGCGTGCATTCGGGTAATTGGTAACAAAAACTCTTAAATCTTTTACGTCAGTTGTATAATACCCATAACATAGCGACATGATTTCAGCAGGGTTTAATACGCGGTCATATATACGGATGTCGTCAATAATTCCACTAAAAAAGAAGTTAGTAAAACCGAAGTCTCCCATTCCGCCTCCAATACATAATGTCCTGTTTTTATTTACTAAAGGCGACATACCTGTTTTAAAAAATTGCAAGTATCCATTTCTGTAAATTTCCATAGTGTTTTGGGAAGCGCTTACTATAAATACATAATGTTCCCACACAGATTGAAAATTAGTTCCGACAGACCCTAAACGTCCATCACCTGTCATCATATCTCCATAATCCAAAAATGTGGATGAAGTTCCATTGTGGTCGTAATACGAGGACACAAAAAGACGGTCATAGTGATCATCCGGAGACAACATAAAAATATTTTGTGATTTTAGAAAATCAACTTTTATCCAACAGCTTAACGAGATTTCATCTCCTGTAATCATATTTTGAAAACCCTGCACGGTTATGTTTTGATTTGTACCGTCAAAATGGTAAGCGCTGTTTGGATTACCCAGCCTGTCATTTGTTAAAGCAGCTCCGTTTATAGTTCCGTCATAGCCGTTTCCGGTAATATCATTTGCATTACCATTGAAATCATATTGCGCCTGCAAACCCTGGCTTAAATTAATTTGAGCCCTGGAACCGGTTGTAATTAATACAAGTAGTAATATAACGGTAAAATTTTTCATAGTGCAGAAGTTTATTGCTTTTAATTATTCAAATGTAATCAATATTACCAGGACCCGGCCCGATATATCTATAAGATTCATAACCACATTAAAAAGTTTCATCGTCTGAAAGTATTATTTTAAAGAGTGCATCCGGCATCATAAAAAAATTACTTTACATTTGTCAATATAAAAATTTAACCTCTCAACTCCCAATGTATGAAAAAAAATAATTTACTTATCTTATTTTTATTAATTGCATCTGTTTCAACAGCACAGAATTTAAAGCCTGTTGCAAAGAATTTGCAAGAAAGAAAAATGCAAAGGGCAATTTTTAATCAAACTGACTTGTTCGAATTGTCAGCTGGTGATTTGTCGCGAAGCTCACAAATTTCTGCTGTTGTGCAAGATGCTTCAATTTTAAGCTTTAATCAAAAGAAAGCACAGGAAATAATATCTCAAAAACCTGAAAATATTAATTTCCTTATCCCGTTAGAAACAGGCCCGGATATTGAGCTTGAACTTTACCACTCCGACATTTTTTCTGCTGATTTTTCTGTTGTGACCGCAACAAACAGCGGACAATCCGTAAATTATCCGGGTGGAATTCATTATTGGGGAATTGTAAAGGGCGATAACAATTCAATTGCCGCCATAAGCATATTTGAAGATGAAGTGATGGGAATAATTTCATCCGGTGATGGAAACCTGGTTCTTGGAAAACTAAAAGGTGACGCTGAAGGAAATCATATTATTTATAACGATCACGATCTTAAAATTCCAAACAGTACAGACTGTTTTACCCGCAATGATGATGGTGCAGACAATCAAAAGAAACTAAATAATTCTTCTTCAAAGGTCATGCAAACTTGCATTCGACTGTACTGGGAAGTAAACTATGATATTTTTCTTGATAAAGGGAGTGTCACAAACGCTACTAATTATGTAACCGGTTTGTTCAATGAAAGTGCAGCGCTATATGCTAACGATAATATTCCGGTTATGCTTTCGCAGGTATATGTATGGGATGTGATAAGCCCGTACAATTCTACATCAACCTCAGGATTGCTCGGGCAATTCCAGGTATTCCGCAATTCTTTCAATGGTGATATCGGTCATTTATTGGGTTATGCCGGCAACGGTGGAATTGCCGCAGGCTTTATTGGTTTGTGCGCTTCAAATTTAGACGATAGCCAGTGCTATAGCGGAATTCAATCCAGCTACAGCACTGTTCCGACTTATTCATGGAGTGTGGAAGTGGTTACACACGAGCAGGGACACCTGCTGGGATCACGTCATACGCATGCATGCGTCTGGAACGGGAATAATACTGCAATTGACGGTTGTGCCGGATTTGTGGAAGGGGCCTGTCCTTTGCCCGGCAATCCCGCAGGTGGAGGAACTATTATGAGCTATTGCCATCTTACAAGTGTCGGAATAAATTTTAATAACGGTTTCGGACCACAACCTGCAACTGTTATTCTGAATAATTTTAACAATGCGTCCTGTTTAACAAACTGTACCGGAGTAGGTTGTTTTGCTCCGGTTAATTTAACGAGCACTAATGTTACCACGACAACGGCCTTGCTGAATTGGGATTCTGTTCCCGGTGCATTGAGCTATAATATCCAGTACAGAATTATCGGAATACCATCCTGGTCAAGTGCATCTTCCCCAACCAACTCTTACAATGCTTCAGGGCTAACACCGGGAAGTACCTATGAATGGCAGGTTCAAACTGTTTGTTCTTCCGGAAATTCAACATTTACTTTTTCTGCAACCTTTATTACGGTTCCGCTTTCCTGTAATGCACCAACCGGTTTAACAACTACAGGCATTAGTTCCGGATCAGCAACATTTAACTGGAATGCTGTCGGAGGTGCAGTAAGCTATGATATAGAATATCGCGAGGTTGGGACCGTACCCTGGTCTTCGGGGGCTTCTGTTATCAATTCATATACTGCTGTCGGACTTAATGCTTCCACAAATTACGAATGGCATGTGCAAACAAATTGTGCCGGGGGAGGAACTTCCTCAAATAGTATTGATTCTGTATTTACTACGCACCCGCCTGCTTTGCCCGTTGCCTGTTACCCTTTTTCGGGCAATGCAAATGATGCAAGCGGCAATAATCATCATGGCACCGTTTTCGGACCTGTGTTAGCACCCGACCGTTTTGGAAATCCTAACAGCGCTTATTTGTATGACGGAAGTAATGATTATATTAGTTTAGGAAACTATTCTAATATAATTCCCTCCGGCAATGATTTTTCAATGAGTGTATGGATCCAGGCTAACCAGGTAAAAATTCAAACGATCCTGATGATCAATCCTGACAATTTCCAGGACCGGTTTAATGCAATGGCCTACTACAGTCACAACGGGTTTTGTTCTACTTTTTGGGATTATGGCGACTGCACCAATGGCGGAAGATTGCAAATTATCGGAACCACCTTTAATTTTAGCTGGGAGCATTATGTATATATTGTTAATCATACACAGAACTACATGGAAGTATATAAAAACGGAGTTCTTCAATATCATTTATCATCCAGTTCAACATTGAATAATAGAAACCGTGAACTCAGGATCGGAGGTGCTTTTGACTCGAATACTGCGCCCTTCTTTTTTGATGGAAGAATTGACGATATGACTATTTATGACCAAGTGCTCAGCGCCCAGGAAATACAAACCCTGTTTTCACAACAGATTCAGTGCCTGAATTCAGTGAGCATAAATGAAAATAATGCAGATAACAGTATAAACCTGTTTCCAACCGTTTCGCATGATGGAAAATTTCATTTGAATCTCGGAAATATTAAAACAACTATTGTTGGTAAGGTATTTAATTGTTTAGGCAGTGAATTGGAATCAACAAAATACTCCAATGCAAATGGAATTATTGATTTGAATTTTTCAAGGCTTGCAAAAGGAATTTATTTTCTTCAATTAAATTATGATGACATTACAAAGAACTATAAGTTTATGATCGAATAAAATCCACATTGAAGGAAAAAATATTCATCATCATATTCCCTGAGATTTGAATCCAGGTGAATTCTCTCTGCTTACTCCGGCTAACATCTCACAAACTATGAAACGAATAATTATTTTCACCCTGCTTATAATTCTTTCTTTTTTGTTTTCTTTTGCACAAAAGGAAACCAATAACTGGTATTTCGGATCACAGGCAGGCATAAATTTTTCAGGAGGAGCCCCTGTCGCCATGACGAATGGATCTCTTTCAACTACTGAAGGATGCACAGCCCTTTCTGATGCGAATGGCAATTTGCTTTTTTATTCAGATGGCATTAAAGTTTATAACAGCAATCATTCTCAGATGCCGAATGGATTTGGGTTACTTGGTTATCATGATGCAACTCAAACTGCCCTTATTGTTAAAAAACCGGGAAGTAACGGTATTTATTATCTTTTTACTGTAACCGACTTAGCCAATCCTAATGGAATTCGATATTCCATAATTGATATGTCCCTTAATGGAGGATCAGGTGACGTTACAATAAAAAACGTACTGCTGCAAACCCCTTCAACTGAAAAGATGGCTGCTGTAAAACATAAAAATGGAACTGATGTTTGGATTGTCACTCACGATTGGCTCTCAGATGCCTTTCGCTGCTTTTTGCTGACATCTTCAGGAGTTAGTACTTTGCCTGTGTTGAGTAATGCGGGATTAATTCATAACGGTTCTAACTGGAATACGAACGGATATCTCAAAATATCACCTGATGGTAAAAAAATTGCGCTTGCAATTTGCCACTATATTAATAAGTTTGAGCTTTTTGATTTTGATAATTCAACAGGAATAGTTTCAAATGTTATTTCATTTCCAACATATCCTGCACAAATTGGTGCCTACGGTGTGGAATTTTCACGTGATGGAACTAAATTGTACGGATCATTAATTGCTCCCGGAACTATTTATCAATTTGACTTGTGTGCCGGATCACCCGCAGCTATTATTAATTCCGCAACCATTATCGGAAGTGACGTTAGCTGGATTTGTGCGCTTCAACTTGGTCCGGATGGCAAAATTTATGTTGCAAGGTCGAACAGGGATAGCCTTGGAGTTATTAACAATCCAAATGCACCGGGAATGGCATGTAATTATGTGAATAACGGGTTATGGCTGGGTGGAAATCAATCGCAGCTCGGACTGCCTTCGTTTGAAAGTTCTTATTTATCATTGATTCAATATTATAATTTATGTTTTGGCGACACAACATTTTTTAATCTGACAGATACTACTAATGTAAATTCCGTGTTTTGGGAATTTGACGATCCGGGAAGCGGAATATACAATACATCTAATCTTTTTAATCCTTATCATTTGTTTTCATCCCAGGGAACATATACAGTTCAGTTAATCCGATTCAATAGTGGAACGGCAATAGACACCCTGAATTTTTGCATTACAATTGCGTCCTGTCCTACTCCCGTTGAAACATTTTCAGAAATGCACCCAACCTGTTCCCTTGCACCTAATCCCAATAATGGTTTTTTTAAAATTACAGTTGATGGACTTTATGCAAAAAAGACAGAGGTGACAATATTCGACTGCACAGGAAAAAAAGGATTTTCAATAACCGAAAAAAATATCAACGGAAGTTTTTCAAAAGAAATAAATCTTTCACAAGTACCGGCAGGAATATATATTGTAAAAATATTATCAGATGAATTCACAAGGAATATAAAAATGGTATTGGCAGATGAATAACTGCTGCTTTTTCAAAAACCAGATAACACATTCAAAAAATTCTATCCATGCGAAGTTATTTTATGGAACTGATGAATTTTTGTATCATCCAAATGTATGATTTATTTGAAAAAAGCCTTAACAATTTTCGGGGAGAAGGGATAATCTTTAGCTTTGTTCCTCTTGAGCCGGCAATTTAGAAATTGTAATGTATATAATCTATCCTTAAAATGAAAAAAGAAATTATAAAAACTTTCCTTGGAGTAATGATTTGTTTTGAAACCTCAATAGCACAAATTCCGATGAACGGCCTTGCTGCTTATTACAATTTTACGGGAAATGCTAATGATAACAGCGGAAATGGTCATAACGGATCAGTAAACGGTGCAACGTTGACAACGGACAGATTTGGAAATTCCAACTGTGCGTATCTTTATGATGGCATCAACGATTATATTAGTTTAGGAACTTATTCGAATATAATTCCGTCCGGAAATGATTTTACGATGGGTGTCTGGATTCAGGCGAACCAGGTAAAAAATCAAACTATCCTGATGATCAATCCTGATGACTTTAATGACCGTTTAAATGCTTCCGTTTATTATTTGCATAGCGGGGTCCCGTGGACGTTTTGGGATTATGGTAATGCTGCGAGTGGAGGACGATTGCAAATCCAGGGAACAATTTATAGCCCTAATTGGGAGCACTATATTTTTATTGTTAATAGTTCACAGAACTATATGGAAGTTTATAAAAACGGAATTCTTCAATTAAATTCAGCAACCAGTTCTCTGCTGGTTAACCGAAATAGGGAATTGAGGGTCGGTGGGGCTATTGATGCCAGTACTGCTCCGTTCTTTTTTGACGGAAAAATTGATGAAATGGCAATTTATAATCGTGTTTTAACGGCTACAGAAATCCAACAGCTTTATATAGCAGGGTGTGTTACGCCAAATTCAACAATTACTGCATTCGGTAATACCAATTTCTGCAGTGGTTCAAATGTGTTGCTTGTTGCAACACCCGGCAAGACAGGGTATCAGTGGAAAAAAAATAATGTCAATATCTCAGGGGCAACAGGTGCTTCTTATACGGCCAGTGCAACGGGATCATACAAATGTGTAACATCATGCGGTGCATCAACGGCAACATCAAATACAATCGCATTAACCAAACTTACCAATGCAAGTGTTACTGTTTCTGCAACCGGTTCGACAACTTTTTGTGCCGGCAGCAGTGCGACACTTAACAGCACGAATCCGGGTGCAGGATATACTTATCAATGGTATCGAAACAATATTTCAATAAACGGTGCAACCGGCTTGAGTTATGATGCTTACAATCCGGGGTCTTATAAAATAATAACAACATTTACAGCAACCGGATGTTCCCGGATATCAAATGCAGTTACAATAACTGTCAATTGCCGTATTGGAAATCCTGAATTAATTTCCGGATCCATCGAACACGATAACAGGTTAAATGTTTATCCGAACCCCGCCTTCGGCTCATTTACAATTGAATTGAATGATGAGGAAAATATTAAAGGCACTGGAAAAATTGAAATGTTTAATATGTCCGGACAGCAGGTTTATCAAAGCACAGAACAAATTGAAAAGGGACAGTGGGAAAAAGAAATTAATTTTGGAAGTAATTACATGATAAACGGGCCTTATATTTTAAGGTTAATTACTAATGATAAAGTTTATGAAAGCAAGGTTATCATTAATTGACATAACTCTATTTGTTACCTGAATTTGATTTTCCTTGCTGCGAAAAAACACATTCGCAATAAAATCAGTCCGTGTTTAAATCGGGAAATATTTGTAGCCCCGTAAGTTCGTTCACGATAACGAATAGGAAGTTCTACGATTTTTAAATTTAATTTGTAAGCACCGAAAATCAAATCATAATCACCGAACGGATCGAAATCACCGAAAAATTTTCTGTTGGTAACTAATTTTTCATAGTCGGCCCTGAAAATAACTTTTGTTCCGCAAAGAGTGTCTTTAAAGGGCTGGTCGAGCAGAAATGAAAATGCCATGCTGAAAAATTTATTGCCCAGCATATTCAGGAACCGCATGGCTTCTTTTTCCATCTGGTAAACCAATCGTGAGCCATTAATGAAGTCTCCTTTTCCGGTTGCAATAGCATCATAAAATTTTGGCAAATCCTCAGGAGGCACTGTAAGATCAGCATCAAGGATCATTAAAATATCTCCTTCGGCAATTCCAAACCCTTTACGCACTGCATCCGCTTTTCCTTTTCCATCCTGTTTTGCAATTTTAATTTTATGTGACAATTCATATTTCTTTTTTATTTCATTTATTTTTTCCCAGGTATCATCGGTCGAATTTCCTTCCACAAAAATTATTTCCTGCCATTTTCCAAACCCTGGTATGCGTAACAAACCGCTTTCAATGTTTCCGCTTTCATTACGCGCAGGAATAATAATAGAAACTGAAAATTTTTCTGTTACATCAGATGGCTCATCAACAGCAGCAGGTTTTGCAAATGAATAATTATTCATTGCAAATACTTTTATCAGCGGAAGTTTTGCAAGTATATTATTGAAGAAAGACGAAATTAACGGAATGTAAACCGGTAATATCATCCGGCTTGCCCTTCGATAAACATCAAAGCCGGATAGCATCAGAAGATTCTTAATATCGTTTTGAGTGAGCCAGTTTTGATTGGGAGTTTTTGTTTTTAAACCAATAAACTCAGCAAATTTTAAAATGGGCTCCCAAAAATGATTGTAATAAGTGACAATGATACGTGTGCGGGAATGGCAAACTTTGTGGAGCTGTTCGAAAATTACCTGGACGTCATCCACAAATCCGATAAGGTTAGATAAAATAATAAGATCAAATTTTTCGTCCAGAACAATATTTTCTGCTGCCATTACTCTGAACTCAAGACCGGGAAACTGGGATTTTGCTTTTTCAATCATTGCCGGGCTAAAATCAATACCCACTTTTCTTTTTCCTTTTATTTCATGCAATAATTCACCCGTGCCACACCCAATTTCAAGAACGGATAATGTTTCGTGCGAAAAATAATTGCAATATTCCGTGATTTCTTCCCAGTAGTAAGAATGCTTTTTCCGCATAGCAAGTCTCCGCTGTGCGACCTTATTAAAATATTCAACAATATTTTCTTTTCCTGTTGGCAAATTTTTTTAATTCTTTTTAATCTTAATTGTTTCAAACATACCAAGATATTTCATGAACGGAGTTAACAATTTTTCCAATGAGGCAAAAATTGGAAAACTCCAGTCAGGGACGAGCGTTTTTCTTGATACCCCGCCACTGAGCAAATAGCGAAAAGGTGAATGATGTTTAATAGAAATAACTTTTAAGTGCGGAAACAACTGATCAAATTTTTTTCTGTCCCGTTCAAAAATTATCCAGGGTAATGCCTGGTTGGACGCTGATAAAGGCCCGCCTCCGGTCAACTCCCATTTTGCTTTGGTATCAAACGGCTCGTGATGAAAATTCTGATAAATAATTTTACTGAATACACTGTATGCAGTCTCCACCATTACTATCATTCCACCCTGTTTAAGTTTTTTTTCCGCTTCAAGAAAAAATTTAGCGGGGTCAGGAATATGGTGCAGCACATTTACCATGAAAATAGCACTTAATTCATCTTCGGCAAAAGGTAAATTCTCCGCGGAAAAAGTCATATCACAATTTTCAAGCGGTAAAATATCAGACGTGATTACTTCCGGAATAATCTCTTTCAGGAAACCTCCCCCGCTTCCTATTTCAATCATTTTTCCCGAAGGTATATTTTTAATTTCGTCCAGGAAATTCTTATACCATTCAATATATAATTTTTTCAGGAAAGGTTTTGACTTTATAATTTCACCATGCAGCAATGTGCGTTTCGGATCGTCAAGATCGTATTTCAAATCATATTTGAACCCCTTCGCTGTCTTAATTTTTGAATTCATTTCTGAGCATAAATTATTACCGATCCGGCAATTTCTTTCAGCAAAGGTATTTTTTCTACCATCTTTCCTATACCATTTACAACGGGAATCATAAAAGAGGGTGTAAACGGATGCAGGAAATCATAAGGGAAAATCTGCACGTTTCTAAAACCAATTTTCTTTAGCAATGATTTAAACTCCCATCTCACTATTGCTCTTTCATCAGGAGAATCGCCAACCCATTTTTTAATAAACGGGATGTTCTTCTGAATTAATATTTGAGGATTCAACATATTAGGTTCAGCAAAAACTATGCTGCCTCCTTTTTTTGTCACCCGGAAAATTTCCTTTGATGCCCGATTTAAATCAAGATGATGCAATACAGAACTTCCAAAAACACAATCAAATGATTCATTCGCAAAACCTGTATGCATTGCATCCTCAATTTTAAATTCAACGTTTGGTAATTTTTTTACAGCCTGATCCAATAAATCATCTGAGATATCAATAGCCACGATGGAAGCATTTGTTGATTCATAAATAAGCTTTGTAAAAATTCCTGTGCCGCAACCTATTTCCAGGACGTGACTTGCCGGGGTAATTTTTCCTA
>DATEMK010000378.1:0-3222 GCA_035275625.1 Bacteroidia bacterium | reverse complement strand
CGGATTGCCTGTCGTAGCTGTTGAAGATTTAACAGAATACCCGTCCATCCTTGGCGGAAGAGTCAAAACATTGCATCCTAAAATTTTCGGTGGCATCCTCGGCAGAAGAGAAAATACGGCTGATAACATGCAACTCATTGAATATAATATCCCGGTTATTGACCTGGTGATTGTTGATCTTTATCCTTTCAGCGAAACGGTTGCTTCCGGAGCTAAAGATGTTGACATCATTGAAAAAATTGACATTGGCGGAATATCATTAATTCGTGCAGCCGCAAAAAATTTCAACGATGTGCTCATCATCCCTTCCCGTAATGATTATGATTTTCTCCTCGCATTGCTCAAAGAAAAAAAAGGATATTCATCTCTTGCCGATAGAAAAAAACAAGCTGCACATGCTTTTAAAATTTCTTCACAATACGATACTTCCATTTTAAATTATTTCCAATCACCTGCTGCTGATTTTCCGCCCTCTGCCCTCCGCCCTCCGCCTTCTGCCGCTTTCAAATTGCGCTACGGTGAAAACCCCCACCAGTCAGCCGTCTTTTATGGGAACCTGGATGAAGTATTTGAGCAACTGAATGGCAAAGAACTTTCTTACAACAATCTTTTAGACGTGGATGCTGCATTAGCTCTCATCAGCGATTTTGATGAATGTACTTTTGCAATTATCAAACACAATAATGCATGTGGAATCGCCTCCCGTACCAATCCTCTTCAGGCATGGAAAGACGCTCTTGCAGGAGACCCCGTTTCTGCCTTCGGTGGAATAATTGTCACCAATAAAATGATCACTGCTGATGTGGCTGAAGAAATAAACAAATTATTTTTTGAAATCTTAATTGCACCGTCTTTCGAAGAAAAAGCTCTTACGCTTTTAAAAGAGAAAAAAAACAGGATACTGTTAAAACTTCAAACTTCAAACTTCAAACCTCAAACTTATCGCTCCCTGCTCAACGGAGTCATCGAACAGGATAAAGATTTGAAAACAGAAAACATTTCGGATATGCAAACCGTTACCAATGTTAAACCAACCGAAAGTGAAATTCAGGACATGATCTTTGCAAACAAAATTGTGAAGCACAGCAAATCAAATGCAATCGTTCTTGCAAAAAACAAACAGCTGCTTGCAAGCGGAGTCGGGCAAACATCGCGCGTGGACGCATTAAAGCAGGCCATTGAAAAAGCCGGGAGATTCGGATTTGATCTCAAAGGCGCTGTCATGGCTTCCGATGCATTCTTCCCTTTTCCCGACTGTGTGGAAATCGCTCACCGTGCAGGCATCTCGGCCGTCATACAGCCCGGAGGCTCCGTCCGCGACAAAGAATCTGTTGATTACTGTAACAAAAACGCGATGACAATGGTATTAACAGGCACCAGGCATTTTAAACACTAAATAAAAAAAATTCAGTGTTCAATCTCCGATCCCGGTGAACCGGAACAAGTTGTTCAAAGTTGTGTTGATAAAAATTTCATCTTTGAACTCCAAACTGAACTTTAAACTTTGACTTTTGAAAATTGAATATTGAAAATTGGATTTTAATTCTTCATGGGACTCTTTGATTTTTTAACACAAGAAATAGCCATTGACCTCGGCACGGCCAATACGCTCATCATTGCAAATGACAAAGTAGTGGTTGACGAACCGTCAATCGTTGCCATGGACCGCATGTCGGGCAAAGTGCTCGCAGTCGGCAAGCAGGCCATGATGATGCATGGAAAAACCCACGAAAACATAAAAACCATTCGTCCTTTAAAAGACGGGGTGATTGCCGACTTTGATGCTGCCGAACACATGATACGCGGCATGATCAAAATGATCAATCCCAACCGCAGGTTGTTTTCACCGTCCTTAAAAATGGTCATTTGCATACCTTCCGGTATCACCGAAGTGGAAAAACGTGCCGTGCGCGATTCTGCAGAACATGCCGGTGCAAAAGAAGTCTACCTCATTCATGAACCCATGGCTGCCGCAATCGGCATCGGCATAGATGTCGAAGAGCCGATGGGAAACATGATCATTGACATCGGTGGCGGCACCAGCGAAATCGCAGTCATCGCTCTTGGCGGAATCGTTTGCGACCAGTCCATCCGTGTCGCAGGTGACGGGTTCACCAACGACATCTGGGACTACATGCGCAGGCAGCACAACATTCTCATCGGTGAACGCTCTGCCGAAAGAATCAAAATCGAATGCGGTTCAGCCCTGCCCGAGCTGGAAACTCCGCCCCCTGACTATGCCGTTCACGGGCGTGACCTCATGACAGGTATTCCCAAAGAGATAACCGTATCCTATTCCGAAATCGCCCATGCGCTCGATAAATCCGTTTCAAAAATTGAAGAAGCCATTTTAAAAGCGCTCGAAATCACACCTCCCGAATTATCAGCCGACATTTTCCGCACTGGCATTTACCTCACTGGCGGAGGAGCATTGCTCCGTGGCCTCGACAAAAGGATTTCCATCAAAACCAAGCTCCCCGTTCACGTTGCCGAAGATCCTTTAAGAGCTGTTGTCCGCGGAACAGGCATCGCCTTAAAAAACATTGACAGGTTCAAGTTCCTGATTCCGTAAAAAAATTTTTTTTGGAGACCACTTGCAGGAATTCTAATCAGGTCTGTGCCCGTCTTCCACTGCAATCTTTTTTTCTTTTATAATTGATTTTTGGTAAAAAAGGATTTCCGTTGCAGCCGCGTCTATTTTGTTAGGGAGTCACTTCGAATGACAAAAAATAAAAGCTATAAAGTATTCTTTTCTCCGATTTTTTTTTCTGTTTTAATGATTTCGATGGTAATTTTATTTTTACTCCTATCATTTATTGTAGGAAAATAAATTAACTGATCATTGGCAAGCACATCTAAATTTTGCATTATCCAATTTAGAGTCATCTGAAAACTTTTGTCATTACTTTTTGGAATTTCAAGAACAACTTTTTGTGTAGGAACATCTAAGATTTTTAAAAATATAGATATATCTGTTTTAAAAGCTTTATGACTTTCGAAATTAAATTTAAACTTTTGTTGCTTGGAAGAATTTATTTCATCAAATACTATAAATCCTGGTTTCAAAATATTTATAAAATTTCTAACACAGTCAATATATTGTTTTAAGTCAACATCAATAACTTTTTCAAATACTTTATGAAAATGCTCTTGATTATTAGTTTTTACTGACCTAAGATGTATTAAATCATTCCTTAATAAATTTAAATTTAAAAGCTTATC
>DATEMK010000377.1:0-12551 GCA_035275625.1 Bacteroidia bacterium | reverse complement strand
TATTTCTCCCTGAAATTCAGAAAGAAAAATATTTTGCTTAACTCAACCATCCCGCCAACAGGCGGAACTAAAGCACGTGTAATCACGCTTTATTTTAAGGGACGGCAAAAATAGAAAGTTTAAGCGATAAAAAAAATCCTTTTTTTTAATATTTTCGGAGTATTTGCCGCACCTGTTCAATATAACCTCCTCCGAAAAGATTGACATGCACCATTAATGGATAAAGATTCAAAATATCCAATCGTGCCTCCCAACCATTTTCTAAAGCAAAGACTTCATTGTAAGCATAATAGAATTCTGAATCAAATCCACCGAAAAGCTTTGTCATGGCAATATCTGCTTCACGAAATCCATAATAAACAGCAGGATCAATGAGGGCGGCAGCACCGTTTTCATCAGTCATGTAATTTCCGGACCATAAATCTCCGTGCAATAAAGCCGGGGATTCATTTGGAATTATTTCAGAAAGTTTTTTGAACAACTTGTTAAATTGCTCAATTGTCGAATTATTGATTGCATTATTGCTAACTGCAAATTCAATTTGTTTCATTAATCTCTGTTCAATAAAAAAATCAATCCCATTTTTATATGGTTGATTGCTTTGAGGCAGCGAACCGATATAATTATTATGATCCAGGCCAAAATATTTACCTGTGTGTTTATGCAATCGTGCCAGTTTTCTTCCGAAATCTATAAAAAAATCTTTTTTTCTTTTTTCCTGTTCCATCCATTCCAGAATGAGAAAGGAAGAATCATCATGCTGCCCAAACAATACCACCGAAGGAATTTTAATCTCATTTGCTTTTGCCAAAAGCCGCAACCCTTTTGCTTCTGCTTCAAACATTCCCGGAAATTTTTTAGCGGAATTTATTTTCAGAAAAAATGTTTTGAAATTTGTTTCAAGCTTTATGGTTTCATTGATACAACCTCCTGAAACCGATTTATGATTTCCAATTATCACCTGCCGTGAAAAAATTTCAGTAAGCTGTTTTTCAAGTTCTTCTTTTAACGCTAAGGCTAACATGATGTGAAGATAGAAATCAGAAGCGTATTTTTGTGAAAAAGCGAAAGTTCTATGCCCGAATACAAAGGAATCGTAAAAAGTAAATTGCCAAAAGCCGGAACAACAATTTTTGCTATCATGTCAGCATTGGCAAATGAATATGATGCCATTAATTTATCACAGGGATTCCCAAACTTTCCTGTTTCATCAGAGCTGATTGATTTGATTCATCAAAAAATGAAAGACGGATTCAATCAATATGCACCTATGCCGGGCATACTTCCGCTGCGCGAACGCATTTCTGAAAAAATGCATAAGCTCTATTCAGCAAAATATAATCCCGAAACAGAAATTACAATTGCTGCGGGAGGAACGCAGGCGATTTATACTGCCATCACTTCTGTGGTGAAAGAAGGAGACGAGGTAATTGTTTTTGAACCTGCTTATGACAGTTACGTTCCGGCAATTGAGCTGTGCGGTGGAATTCCGGTTCATCTCCATCTGAAACCGCCCGATTACCACATTGACTGGAACGAAACAAAAAAATTCGTCAATCAGAAAACGCGGATGATTATGATTAACACACCTCATAATCCGACAGGCGCAATTCTGACTGCCAAGGATATGCACCAGTTAGAAAAAATTACACATGGTTCAGATATTATTATTTTGAGCGATGAAGTGTACGAACATGTTATTTTTGATGGTTATGAGCACCAGAGTGTAACCCGGTACCCGAAACTTGCAGACCGCAGCTTCGTGGTTTTCTCTTTCGGGAAAACATATCACGCAACAGGATGGAAAATGGGATATGTTTTAGCACCTGAAAAATTAATGAAAGAATTCAGGCGTGTTCACCAATTCAATGTTTTTTCTGTAAACACACCTGTTCAACATGCGCTTGCAGAATACATGAAAGAGAAAAAACATTACGATAAATTACCTTCTTTTTACCAGGATAAGAGAGATTATTTTTTGAAGCAAATGAAAGGCTCAAGATTCAAACCGTTGCCATGTTCAGGTTCTTATTTTCAACTGATGGATTATTCGAAAATCAGCAATGAAAAGGATACCGAATTTGCCAAAAGAGTGACTAAAGAATTTGGGGTTGCTTCCATCCCGGTTTCTGTTTTTTACAATCGTCCTCCTGAGCAGAAACTGCTTCGGTTTTGTTTTGCAAAAGATGATGAGATGTTAAAAAAAGCCGCGGAAAAATTAAAAACAATATGAAAGATTTAAAAGTTACTATCGTTCAAACAAAATTATTTTGGGAAAACATTCCAAAAAACCTGGAACACTTTTCTGAGAAGCTGAAAGCGATAAGAAAAAATTCAACGGATTTGATTTTGCTTCCTGAAATGTTCAGCACGGGTTTTACCATGAATGCAAAAAATCTTGCAGAGAAAATGAATGGCTCTGCAATGAAATGGATGCAGGATGCTGCAAGTGCAAAAAATGCTGTGGTATGCGGAAGCCTGATAATAACAGAAGATCAAAATTATTTTAACCGTCTCATCTGGATGAGCCCTGACGGAACTTATAAAAAATATGACAAACGGCATCTTTTCAGAATGGCAACTGAAAATGATATTTACAAACCGGGAACTGAAAAAATTATTGTGGAAATTAAAGACTGGAGAATATGCCCGCTGGTGTGCTATGATTTGCGGTTTCCTGTTTGGAGCAGGAATGATGCGCTGAATAAAAAATATGATTTATTAATCTATGTAGCGAACTGGCCCGAAAAACGCGTTTACGCATGGAAACAATTATTGATTGCACGGGCGATTGAAAACCAATCATACGTTATCGGGCTGAACCGTATCGGCAAGGACGGCAACGGATTTAATCACACAGGTGATTCGGCTGCAATTAATTTCTTAGGAGAAAAAATCAGCAAAACAAAATCTTCAAAAGAATCTGTAGAAACAATTTCACTTTCGTGGAAAAAATTAAAAGAATACAGGGAATCTTTCCCTGCACTTTTGGACGGTGACGAATTTGAAATAAAAACCTGATGATGTCTTTTTCTATTGAAAATCTTTTAAAAGAAGTTTCTTTTAAAGCTGTCCGCAGTGGTGGTAAAGGCGGGCAGAATGTTAATAAAGTTTCCACAAAAGTTGAATTGTCTTTTGATTTAAACAATTCAAATTTTCTTTCGGGTGAACAAAAAGAAGTTATCCTTAAAAAACTTTCTTCAAAAATCTCTGCTGAAGGAATTTTAAGATTAACGGCAGACAGCGAACGTTCGCAATTTTCAAATAAAGAGATTGTATCTGAAAAATTTCTTGCGCTTATTCAAAAAGCATTAACTCCGAAAAAGAAACGGGTTGCATCAAAACCTTCGAAGGCATCAAAGGAAGAAAGATTAAAATTGAAAAAAGAAAAGTCGGAGAAGAAGGAACTAAGAAGAAAGCCAAAGTTTTAATCAGAACGGTTCCTCCCCTTTGGGGAGGTTAGATGGGGCTTCATTTCAATCCGTGTTCTGAAATTAAGTAGATCAGTGCTGCCATGGATGCAGCACCTAATTCCAATTCGCGCCTGTTTATTTTGTCAAATGTATCTGTAGCAGCATGGTGATAATCAAAATAGCGTTGTGAATCAACTGACAGTCCGGAGAGGACAGGGCATTGTTTTTCGAGATGGTCAATGTCGGCTCCTCCGTAACCGCGAAACCAGGTATAAAGATTATATTGTTCAAAAAGTTTTTTCCACGACAATAATTTTTCAATCATAAGTGAATCTCCTTTAAAGGAAAATCCCCGCGGAGTAGTTCCCCCAGCATCGGATTCGATTGCGAAAATGTGTTTTTCATTATTTTGTTTTGCAAGCTCTGCATATTTTTCACCGCCCTTGCTGCCATTTTCTTCGTTCATAAACATAACGGCTCTTATAGTACGCTTTGGTTTTATTCCGAGAGCATTGAATAAATTCAATACTTCTGCAGACTGTACAATTCCTGCTCCATCATCAACAGCACCATCTCCTAAATCCCACGAATCAAGATGTCCGCCAACGACAATAATTTCTTCAGGATGTTCGGTGCCTTTTATTTCACCGATAACATTGTAAGATTTTTCATCAGGTAATGTCTTACAAGCCTGTTTAAAAAGAAATTTTGTTTCCGGATCTTTTTGAAGCAGTTCGCTCAAAAGATTTGCGCCTCTTGTGCTGATAGCGCAAGCGGGAATTTTCGGAATAGTATCATTGTATCCCATACTGCCGGTATGAGGATAATCATCAACCGATAAAGACATGGAACGTACAACAACTCCCACAGCGCCATAAGGGGCAGCTTTCATGGCCCCTGCCCATCGCTGATCCACTGCATTGCCATAAGCAGAGAATGTGTTAATCTGTGTAGCATCCATTGGGCGGTTGTAAAAAACAATTTTGCCCTCAATGTTTTTTCTTCCCAGCTTTTCCAATTCTTCGAAATTTTTTATTTCAATAACTTTTGCTGAGATGCCGTTTGCAGGAGTTGCAATGCTTCCGCCTAAAGCGCATATAGGAACGCCAATAATATTATTTTTTCTTGGGTAGGAAGAGAAAATAGTTGCTTGTTCTTTTGTATTACCACGATACCAATGAGGCACCATGCATTCTTGTTTTATAACATTTACATTTAATGAACGAAAAAGCTTTTCTCCCCAATCCACTGCCTGCGCAGCTTCTTTGGATCCGCTTAAACGTGCCCCAATTTTATTAGACAATGTATCAAGCCATTCATAAGCTTTTCCGGAAGTCAATGCCAGGTCATAAAAATTTTTGATGATGATGGAATCAACCGGCTGATTTCCATAAGAGGAATGTACCAGCAGGGTAACATCACGTTCTCTTTCATCATCTGAATTTTTGTTTTGCGCCTGGGCCAATAAAGCCAGGAAAATGAGAAGAGCGGAGAGGATTGTTTTTTTGTACATCAGGCGGAAATTTGTGGTGGACAAATGTAAGTGAATTAGGGATATTTTTATAAGAAAACAGCATTTCAACTATAGGCAGAATGAAAACCATTTTCTATGTAAATGAATTGGTTGTTAGTTGTACCGTTTAAAAAATGTTTAAGGAATTAAAGCGTCAATTTTATTTTTTCCGGTATGCCTTATTAAAATGGATAACCGATTGCAATATTTAAAACTAAATTATCGCGTCTCCAACCCGCGCTTCCAAAATCAATTTCATTCACCACCCAGCGTTTACTTTCTTCTAACCACGGTTTGCGCAAAGGAAAAGCTAAATCAAAACGGAGCACAAAAAATGAAACATCAATTCGTAATCCTATTCCCGTTCCTGCAGCGAGTTCATTATAAAACCTGTTGAAATCAAACGGAGGAGAATTAATTGCCGGATTTTCTTTGAGCAGCCAGGTATTTCCTGCATCAATAAAAACCGCTCCTTTTATTATGCCAAATAAATTACAGCGATACTCTGCATTCGCTTCCAATTTGATATCACCTCCATATTCCAAAAAAGCAGAAGTGTTTTCGCTGTTTTGCAGGAACGTCCCGGGACCAAGAGAATTAATCTGGAATGCACGGATACTGTTAGGTCCACCGCTGAAAAACTGTCTTATGTAAGGCAGAGAGGAAGAATTTCCATACGCTTTGCCAATACCCGTATACAGCCTTACAGCAATTTTATTTTTATTTGGAAAGTTGAAATAATTGCGGGCATCAATTGTCAGGCGGGCAAATTGAGAATAAACGGAACCGGCAAAACGCTGCGGATTTTCAGGCGAAGCTTTCTCTCCATAGAAAACTCTTTTTGCAAGCGATAACGTATTGCCCGCGATCTCCGCAGTGGGATTTATATAAAACTGGTTTTTCTTTTCAGGAATTACCTGTTCAGTGTAAGTATAAGAATACAGAAGTCCGGCTATGAATTGCTCTTCATAACTTTTTTTCAAAAACGGATTAGCATTCAATAACGCATCAAACTGCTCTGATTTATTGGAAAGTGATGTGTAATTGACGTTAACGGGATTCAGCTCATGATCCGTTTTTATATTTTCTTTCCACTTAAATCCGTAAGAAAACTGAAGCGAAGTAAGATTGAAATAATCTATTCTTTGCAGGTAGCTGTAACCCAGGGAAAATTTTGTTTTCGGGATATAGTAGCTCGTTGGGTTTTTAATTTTAAAGGGCACTAAAAAACGCGGCACATACAATTCAACCTTCGGGTTGATTTCATAAGAATATAAATTTTTATATTTTCCTGAAAACTGTGTTTCAGCTGAGCCGCTGAGGTTCAAATTTAATAGTTCAGCTCCGCCAAATTCATTCCTGTTTCGATAGTTAAGATTTAATTCAGGCCCGATAAAATCATTCGACTTTGAAACAAGCATTATTTCCGAGCGAAAAGTGCGTTTAGGCATTGGGGTCAATAAAATTTTTGCATCTAAAAACCCGGAGGCGCCTGTGTTGCTATCAGTAAATTTTATATTCGCATATTTAAAATCACCCATCGTCATAATCCTGTTCAGCGTCATATTATGGTTCTTCCGTGAGTACACATCATTTTTTCTGAAAAAAACAGAACGCAGAATAACTTTGGGACGAATTTTCGGAATACTTAAAAAAACCACATCTTCCACTACTACCGTGTCAGTATTTATACTGTTTGAATCATTGCTTAGAGAATAATCCGGATCAATTGATACATTGTTAATCCTATATGCTAATAACGCTTTGTAAGGCACATCCTCTTTAAGCGACAATTCAAGGTCAACCGTTCTATCACTTTCATTGGTGTCCGCTTTAAACAATAAATAGTCAGCATTAAAATAAAAATAGCCATTGTCCTTCAGAATTATGTCCAACCTCTCACGCTCCATTTTTAAAACCGTTAAATTGTACATATCGCCTGGTTTAACGAGCGATTTTCTTTTTGAAGAAATAATAAGTTTGCTCAGCACATCCTCACCCGGAGGATATATAATTTCTTTTATCGTATAAGGATTATGGATGGCGCATATATATTTTATTGACGCAGTTTTTTTCTTTTCCTGAATTTCATAAGAAGTTGCAGCTTTGAAAATTCCTATATTGAAAAGCTTCGCATCTATATATGTTGCGGTCACACCCGGTTTCACATCGCTCATTAAAACCGGGGGCACGCCCAACTTATTTTTAATCCATTTGCGTATCCCCTTTTTGGCTGAATCACCTGCAACACAGTAAAACCACACCCTGGGACGCATCCCTAAAAATTTTTTATTGGGTTTTGGACGGACTGCATCTTCTGCGCTTTTAATTATAAATTTTTTATTTTTAATTTTTTCCGAAGCCTGTAATTCAATGTCAGCCCCGGTATATAATTTTTCACCATCGGGCAAAAGTCGGGTGCCGCTGCAGGAAGCAAAAGCTATTGGAAAGAGAAACAGAAGAAACTTATTTGTTTTCCGGGTTAATTTTTTTGTCATCTTCTTTTTTCTTAGGTGATTTAAAAAATTCTTTCCACCTTTCAAAATCTCTTGTATATAGAATTCCTCCCCCGGTCTCGACCAACTCTCCTTCGATCGGATCATCATAGACATTTTCCCTGTAACCTTTCAAACGATACCTTCCGTCTTCAGTAATTTTATATTCAAGTATAACATTTCCGGTTATATCACTTGCTGAGTTTTGCTTTGATCTTTCTCCTTCCACATCCACAGCACCTCCTACCTGGATGCTAAGGCGCTCATTTAATAATTCCTTGCGCACCCCGATCCCGATCTCTGTTCTTCCCTCCGCCTGACCTGAAGTATAGTCTTCATACGACTGTACATCAAATTTCAGCTCAACCCCGGGTAGGACGTGTGAGCCCAGCTGGTTTAATTGCGCTGATAAAAAGCTTCCCACGCTGCCTCTCGCTACAGAGGCAATAGCGTTTCCTCCTCCTGATGATTCCAACGGATTTTCCTGGATGAACCTGCCAAGAACAAGAAGAGCGAATACCTGTTTGTTTAATGCAGAGGGGTCTTCGTTCAACTGGTTGAGCTTTGCATTCACCGCTCCGCCCAATGCACCTTTATCTCCAGGAGACAACTGAATCTCAAAAGAAATTTCCGGCTTAAGAATCGCTCCGCGCATTTTGAGATAAACAAAAAAAGTTAATCGCTCACGATAACTGTTTTTAGTCTCATCGCTTAAACCTGAAACCTGGTCAGCTACTAAATCAACCGCTGAAGTGCGAATAGTATAAATAGCATTAATACTAACATCTGCATCTAACGGATCACCATTCCAGGTAATAGTACTGCCGGATTCAATATCAAATTTCTTTTTTATCAGTGATTGGAGTGATACAATATAACTGCCATCTGTCAGGCTATAAGAACCCGTTAAACTTATTTTGCCGCTGGGATCCAGAATGAAGCTCAAAGCAGCATTACCTCTTACTACAAGTGAATCTTTAGTTGAAGGGTCAAGCAATAAACGAAGTGTAGCTTTATCATCAACTTCAATATTTGCAGCAATGTCAAATCCCTTTAAGTCGCTTTTTTGTTTTTCAGTTTCTTCGTTACGCGTCATAATGGGATTCAGCCTGAGTGAGTCTGTAAACAACACCACATTTTCCCCTCTGTCAACAGATAACTTTTCTTCAGGCACAGCAAAAGTGAAATTAGAACCCTCCTTCAATTTTACTGTTGCATCAACAACAGGGAAATCCATAGTGCCTTTTAAATTTATATGACTGTCCATTATCATCCTTCCATAATATAATTTGTTATCCTGCTTTGTTGTATTGAATATCAGAAAATCATTGGCATCAACTGTCGCGGCAAATCCAAAATCTGAAAATTGCTTCATGGTAACTGCACCATTAACACTGGCGGAATTATTTTCCTGGTCTTTAATTACAAAATTGTTAAAATAAATTCCGGTTGGTTTAATTTCAATTTTTTCATTTTCAACATGCAGCCGGTTGTTTAATGCAGCCGGTCTGAAATAAGCATCATTAAAAATTAAATTCCCATTGATTACAGGTTCTTTGGAATTTCCCTCAATAACAAAATTACCTTTTATGCTTCCGCTTCCCTCTGAAATCTGTCCCATTGAAAAAGCTTCTGCAGTTTTTATTGATAAATTATTTATATCTGCATGAATGTTCAGGCTATTAGCAGATTCTTTTGGAATAAAATACCCGTCAATAGCAATATCATTACCTTCACCTTTAAGTTTTACATCAATAGTAAATTTTTCAGCAGTGGGATTGTCTGCATTTAAGGTAAGCGTACCGACTTTCACTTTTTTAATTGCTAAATCAGTAAGCGTGGCTCCTGCAATGAGGCCGTAAGTGTTATTAACTTTTTTAAGGAGCACGTCTGCATCCAGCCTGCCTTCAATAATAGCCGTATCTTTTTCTATGATGCGCGAAATATCAACAAGCTCAAAATTTTTAATTCCTATTTTAATATCATCGTTGTATTTGTTATTGACTGATGCAATGTTGATTTGTGAAGTCGATTTGCTAAATGATATATTATGGATTAAAAAACCTTTATCATTAAAAGCAAAATAATTATCCGCAGGTAACGTCCATTGTTCATTACCGAGATAAAACTCATTGGGGCGGAGAGAAATTTTATAACCGTTCTCCTGCTTTTCAATTACGGTTTTTATCAGTAATTTTTTATTGCCGTTTTCATTTATTGAAGAAATATTCAAAAACGCTTTTTGGTCCGCCAGCCTCCCCCCTGCCGTAAAATTCTCGAGCTTAAATTGAGCTGTTGAAATATTCCCGGCCGTTAATCCATAATCAAATTTTTGCCTGTCTGAATTGGCAGAAAGCTTCAGATTATTTATTTCAGTTCCCGCATAAATAATTTTATGGATGTCTGCATTGAGAACCAACTCATCTTTTTCGCTGTTAAAATTCCCCGTGATAATGCCCGGTTCAAATTCTGTTAGCCCCGGAAGAAATACTTCTGATAAAAGGGGATGATTGTGCAATTGAATTTCAAAATTAAACTGCTGCGGTTCATTTTCAGCATTCCGTGTTTCCTTTTTATTTAGCACCGGAAAAAATTTATCTATATGGTTTTTGATCTCCTGGATCATATTTCCCGGTGCAAATGTTCCGTTGTATTTTATACCGATAATTGCACTGCTGACAGACATCTCACTTTTTCGTTTTTCATTTATGGAGGCATACATAACTGAATCGAGGTGATATTTAATCCCATGTTTTGCAACTATAATTTCTGTAATCCCTGCACTTCCGGAAATTGAACTGAAATCTTTTCCCTTTAAATCAGCAACAGCCTTAGCAGAAATACGTAAATCATCATTAGTGACATTCAGGTTTTTTAAATCGGCACCTTCAATGTTTAATGAAAATTTATATTGTTCTTTCCCGGGTGTAATATTTACTAATCCGTTAAAATCAAAAGCTGCATTGGTATCATTCAAAGAAATCTTTCCTTCAAATTGCTGTCCTGTAACATTTCCGTCAATGGAAAGATTCTGATATACATATTTATTTAAATACAGTGACGGAGCATTTACCTTAACAGTTGCAACGACCGTGTTTTTGTCTAAACCTTTTCCATCAACATCAGCCCGCAACGTTACACGGCCAAATGCATTTGTATCTTTCATCAGCAAACCCGCATTAAAATTATTGATGTTAATCTTACTTGTAAATTTTTCCTGTTTATCAATTATGAGATATGCTGACAGGTGTCCATATTCAGTCACAACTCCAACGAATGATTCAAAGGCTTTAACCCGGCCCCGAAATTTTGCACTGACATGAATGTTTTCAGGGACAGAGATATTTTGAGGCAGCACGCTATCCCCTAATAAATTTGTTAAATCATTTCTGCCTGAAATAATTTTTAAATCCGGAAAATCAAAATACGCTTTGTTTATATCAGGCAATCCTGTTATTACAAAATTTGTTTTCAGCGATGTTTTACCCCCTGTATTCACTAAAATATTTTCGCCTTTCAAATTTTTTATAACCCCCGAAATGCTTCCGGATAAAGTGACAGTATTATATATTTCATTGAAAAACGGTTTAGTTGCTAATTGCGGACTGAAGTATAAAATGTCTTTTGCCGATATAGTTGCGGGATTAAAATTTGCGTTCACAAATAAATTCTGCATTGAATCTTTTAATGAAGCAAGTGATGCAAATTTCAATTCAACAGAAGAATTGATATTCGATGTTATAGTTTGAAGTTTTAAATTATTTGCAAAAACTGAATGTTCATCCATCCTGAAATCAGCAGAAATATTTTTTACGGTCAAACCATTTGTATCTTCAGCGGAGATCTGTTTAATATTGGCATTCGTCATCGCAGCAGAATAAAAAACATTTTCAGCATTTACCGTTACGTTTCTGTAATTGATATGGGATGCATCAAAAGAATTTTTAATACCAGGCTTATTTATTATATTATAAGCAATATCATTTTTATGCAAATCAATTTCTTTTAATGTAACCTTCCAGTTGCTTTTGATATTTTCATTACTGCCCGTGCCAGGATGGGTCTTAACTGTTTCCTTAAAATTTAACCGGATGCTGCTTTGAGCCAGCGAAATTTTATCTGATGAAATGGTTTCAGTATTCAAATTAATATCCGCTTTATTTAATTCAAACTGTTTGATTCCAACTATAATTTTAACTGATGAAACATTATCATTAAAATCAAAAGCGCTGTTTTTAATTTCTAATTTATCAGCAAGCAGCCAGGGAAGTTGGTTTGAACTTTGATTTGTTGTATCCGTTGATTTTTTATTTATCTCCACCCTGCCATTCAACCCATCAACCAGTAATTTTTCAATATCATATTTTGATTGGGGAAGATTTAGTTCATTCATTTTCAAATCAAGTTCATGCAAGTTTATATTTGCATATACCCCACCGTATTGGTCATCATACTTTAATTTAATCCCGGCAAGCGAAATTTCATCAATTGTAAATTCTGCTGGTTTCGTTTTTGGTTTTTCATCCACCTTACTTTGAGTTGAATCAGCAAAAGCAGCTAACAAAAAATTAAAATTGAACAGGCTGTCATTTTCAGTCCGGTAAATATTTCCTGTCAGATGTTCTAAAGAAACAGAATGCAGGTGAACATTTCCTTTGATTAACCCGATCATATCCAGGTTCACCTTTACGTTACCTGCATACAATAAAGTATCGTGTAATAAATCCCCGAGGAATAAGCCGTCAATAAAAACAGACTTTGGAAAGGTAATTCCAACTTTTGCAATTTCAACTTTTGACCCGGTCTTATTGCTTACAAAGGTGGTTGCTTTGTGAACAAGAAAATTTTGGACAACAGGAACCTGTATGATAATAGCAAAAAGTATTACAAACGTCACAATGCTTCCGGCAATCCATAATAAAATTTTAAAAAATTTTCTTAATATATACATATGACCAAACATAAATACCCCGCTGTTAACGGGGTATTGCTTCAATCCGGTAATTTTCTTAAAGCGGTCTTCCGCCCCGAATTAAGCGCAATAGTACCGCAATAATTGCAATAACTAAAAGAATGTGAATGATTCCTCCGACATTGTAACCAATAAATCCGATTAACCATGCAATTACC
>DATEMK010000376.1:0-6642 GCA_035275625.1 Bacteroidia bacterium | reverse complement strand
ATATTTTTTTTCTTTTATTGCGAGACTCTGTGCCCGAAAACTATCTTTGTGAGCGGAAAAATAATACCGGATTTTTATTTCAAAAAATATTTCCACATTTGCATCTTCGATAAGTTAAGTGCGTACAAAAAATCTTTCTTTTTTTTCTTTCTTTTCTCTTTACAAAATTAAATTCTTTAAACCTGGCTAAATCAAAAAACCAAATGAAAAAAATTCTATTCACGTTCGCTTTCATCACTTCGGTGATGGTTTCGGTTGCACAACTGAACATGACCTTAAAAAGTAATTTCTCTTATGGAGCCACAACTCTCGCCAGCTTATGGGGCTGGGCTGATGGCAATGGCAATGAGTATGCGCTTGTCGGTGCAAACAACGGATTATCTATTGTGGATGTAACCAATCCGTTCAGCCCGGTGCAGGTTCAGTTTATTGCAACACAGGTTTCCAACTGGCACGAAATAAAAACATGGCAGCATTATGCATATTGTACAAATGAAACAGGAGGTGGTACTTTAATTGTTGATCTTGGAGGAACTCCCGGTTCCTTTAATTATTTCTATGACACACAGGGAACTTACAATGGTACTAACTATTCAATAACAGATGCGCATACGGTTACTATTGATGAAAATGGTTATATGTGGTTACAGGGAGGACAGTGTCCCACAGGTGCCTGGTGTTTTAATTTAAATACCAACCCTATGAATCCAACGTTAGTGGCACATTACAACGCCTACGGTTCTCACTTTATTCACGACAGTTACGTGCGGAATAACATCATGTATGCAGCATCAACCTATTCAGGACTGTTCGAGATATTTAATGTAACCGTCAAAAATAATCCCGTATTGTTAGCCACGCAGAGTACTCCATGGACATATTGTCACAATACCTGGCTTTCCGACAACAGCCAGACACTATTTGTAACCGATGAAGTACTGGGCGCTTATGTTACTGCCTATGACATCAGCGATCTTTCAAACATTGCAGAGATTGATCGTTTCACAGCCAATCCCGGAACTCAAAGTCAGCCGCATAACGTGCATGTATTGAATGATTATTTAGTCATGTCCCATTATCGTGATGGTGTTTGCGTGGCAGATGCTCACCGTCCGTCTAACATTATTAAAATAGGAGAGTATGATACCTATGCGCAGGGAACAGGTGGCGGCATTCAGGGCTGCTGGGGAGTGTATCCTTATTTACCTTCGGGAAATATTTTAGCCAGCGACATCACAAACGGTTTGTTTGTGCTTGGCACAACCTATAGCAGGGCAAGTTATCTTGAAGGAACCGTTACCGATTCCGTCACAGGAATGCCGCTGAACGGAGTTAGCGTCACCATTCTCAGTGCACCCGGTGCGCAATCAGCGAATACTGCCATAACGGGCGCTTATGCAACCGGTTCGGCAACACCGGGAACGTACAGTGTTGAGTTTTCGAAACCCGGTTATGTAACACGCACTTTCCAGGCTGTGATTACACCTGGCAATGTTACTATTCTGAATACAGTTCTTGGTGCCGCACCCGGATGTGCCGCCCCAACGGTTTTAAATGCCATAAACATTACCGGCACTACAGCTACACTTACCTGGAATAATGTCAATGCCATTTCTTATTTGGTTACATGGAGAAAACAACAGGGCGGCAGTGCATCATCAGCTACCACCACAGCAACCAGCTATAATATTTCCGGGCTGCAATCATGCAAGGCTTATAAATTCCAGGTGGAGGCAACATGTCTTGGCGGAGCCAAGTATACTTCGGTTTGGAAAAATTTCTCTACAACAGGTTCAAACTGCAAACCCCCTGGCGAAAATCCGGATATGTCTGCGTATACCGAAGATATGCTTGTGCCGGTGTTCTATCCAAATCCATTTACTAACAAAATAAAGTTTGATTTACTTCTCGAAGAAGGCAGCTATGTACAGGTTGACTTAATGGATATGACAGGGAAACTTGTAACACATTTATTACAGCATAGCATGCTCAAGGGTGATAACACAGTTCAGATAGAAACAACTAATCTTTTGCCCGGCATTTACATTGCAAAGACTACAGCCGGTGAAAAAAATTATTACACGAGGCTGGTTAAGCAATAAATTGTGCTTCCGGTTGATTTTTTTCACTGACCACTAACTTGCTGGTTGGTGAAAAATATCAACCGGAACAGGCCTTTGCTTTTTTTATCAAATAAAAATAAATTATTTACGTATTAACTTTAAGTTGATTTTTTAATAATTTCGCATCACTATGCCAGGCAAACTAACGCTTACAGCATTCCTTCTCATTTATTTTCCCGCTTCATTTGTATGCAATGATGCATTAGCACAAATTGACCTGGAATGTAACGGGCGCGATATGCATTCTGTTTATTTTGTTACCACCAGCGGCTTTTACCGGGTTGACAGCGTAGATACTGCGCCCACGAATCCTATTTTTGTTGAATCCAACCCGACTAATTTCAATGGAATATCCATCAATAACAATCTCGATTCAGCAACAGGACAGCAGACCATGTATGCGCTGACAAACGGAGGCAATTATCATTTTTGGAATGGTACCGGCTGGACAGATACCGGTCACACGAGCGGAGCTGTTACGGCAATAAATCCCGGGGGAACTTCAAACTATATTTTTAACCTCGATGGAAATGGAAATTCCCTTTATCGTTATGACGGAACTTCTAATGGCACTCTTTTGCTTTCAAATCTTGCAACTGCAAGCGCCTGCGTATATGATGTGGCAACAGACAACGCGGGGAATTTTTATATTTTTTATACTAACGTCCAAAAAATAATCGCTTATAATCCGTCCGGCATTCCGATTGATTCATTTACTACTGCAGGCTTCCCCAGCGGCTCCAATTGCGGATTTACTATCCTTGGCAACCGGTTGTATGCCCATGTGTGTAATCTGAGTTTCGGGTTGTATGAAGGAATTATATCCGGTACCACTGTGAATTTTTCACTCATAAAAACGCTTCCGACAGGGTATATTGATATTGCCTCATGTCCCAATGCCGCCAGTCCTCTTGCAGTTTTTGAAAACCCGGAAGAACCCCATTTTACGCTTTATCCTAACCCGGCATGGGATAACGTTATTATTAAATTAAATAACACCGCAATGTTAGAAATAAGCGATTGCACTGGCGTACTAAAAGAAACAATCCTCACTCGCGGGTTAACAGAATACCTGCTTGATGTAAGCAAATGGAAAGCCGGTGTGTATTTTATAAATGTATTATCAGCAAATAAAGCTTCGGCAAGGGCTAAGTTAGTTGTTCAATAAAAGGTAAAGAGGTAAACTTCATTTGTGAAAGAATTCAGTGTTTTTTCAAAATAGAAAATAAAATTTTCTTTCTTGTCTGCTCCCGGAGCATGAGCGGTAAGGATACACTTATGTTCCCTGATACCATCCCGTCATGCTGTTCTTCTGTAGGTTTTGCCCTTCCGCGACAACCTTATCATTGATATATTTCCATTTTAAGTTTTGTTTCTTCAAGGTCCAGCTCTTTTTCAATCTTTCTTAAGATTTCTTCACTTGCTTTACCCTGCCTGTGTAATTTTTCAACAGCTTTTCTTTCCACGCTTATCAGGTCTATCTGGAGCCGGGTATATTCGTTAAAAACATTTACGCCAAGTGTTTTGCCTGCACCGAAATAATTGGCAGGAAGCTCAGTCCGCTGCAGCCTGTTATATTTTACTTCGTACTTGCTTTTAATATTGCTCAGCAGGGTATCGTGCAGCTGGGAAAGATGGTCTTCAATATGCGTTATTGTTTCTGCCACTACCTGGTTGCGTATCTCGTATTCCTCTGCAACAATAGAATGCTTCGGAATCTTCAGTTTTTTTATTATCCAGGGCAATGTAAGCCCCTGCAATACGAGCGTTGATAAAATAACACAGAAGGCGAGGAAGATAACAAGGTTCCTGTATGGGAATGGCGCGTCATCCTGCAATGTAAGCGGGAGTGCCAGTGCGGCAGCCATGGATACCACGCCTCTCATGCCTGCCCAACCGAAAACAAACATGTTGCGCGGATCGAATTTTTCTTTTTTCATTGTACGCCTGCTCATAAAAAACTGCATCGTAGTCGGGGGCAGAATCCAGATAAACCTTACCAGGATGACCACACCGCTTATAACAGCTCCGTACAACAGCAGGTCTGCCGCAGGATAATTACCGATGCCCTCCATGACACTGCGTAATTGCAGCCCGAGGAAAATAAAGATGAGGCTGTTTAATATAAATATCACCACTTCCCACACGGCATAAGCCATGATCCTGCTTTCGTGGCTGAATATCTGTCCCGACTGAAATGAAAGGTATAACCCCGTGGTGACTACTGCAATGACACCTGAAAAATGAAACTGTTCTGCAAGCAGGTACGAGGCAAAAGGTGTAAGGATCGTAAGGGTTACTTCAATAACGGGATCGCATACAAATTTTTTATGAATGAGATACAAAAGATAGCCGATACCCAGCCCGATAGCAATACCTGCCGCCACTACGAGAAGAAAATTCAGCCCCGCCTGCCACAGTACAAAGTTTCCCGCTGTAACAGCTGTCAGGGCATATTTATAAGCAATGAGCCCGCTGGCATCATTCACAAGGCTTTCTCCTTCGAGTATGGTTATCAGCTTTGGATGCAAGCCTAACCCCTTAGTAATGGAGGTAGCTGCAACAGCATCGGGTGGCGATACAATGGCGCCAATAAGAAAACACAAAGGCCAGCTTAAACCGGGTATCAGCAGGTGCGCAGCCACAGCGACCAGCAGGGTGGTAAACAGCACCAGCCCGACAGCTGCTCTTGTAATGGGTTTTATAGAAGCTTTAAAATTATGCCAGCTTGTATTCCATGCGGCAGCATATAACAGCGGAGGTAAAAAAATAAAAAAAACAATTTCCGGATTGAGCGATATAACCGGCAAACCCGGGATGAGGCTAATAGCAATTCCTGACAGCACCAGCACAATGGGGAAAGGAAATTTATACCGGTAGCTGAGCAGCCCCAAAAAAGTGATGCCAAACAACAGCAATAAAATAAGGCTTACATTTTCCATTGGACAAAAATAGGTTTTTGTCCATTTTGAAAGTTTTGCTATTGCAGATTGAAACCTGAACAAAAATAAAGTTGTTCCTTCACTGCGGAGAAGGTCACCTTACTTTTCCGATAAATTTTTTTCAATAAAACCAGATCAATTTTTCATGGCGGACGAAGAGGATTTTTTCAGAGCTAATGTGAAAATTAATACTATTGGAGTATATAAATTAGTTTTTCACCCTTGTTTTTCATCATTTCACCCAATTATTTTGTACCCATGATTTTTATTATTAATGTTGCTTAGAGTTTTAATATTAATCCCGTTCTTTCCTTAGAAAATTATAAATATTCAATCTGAGAAAATTAAAGATGTTGAAATAAAATATCACAGGCAAACTCAGAGCTCCACTTTTTTACTTATTAATTTGATTGTACCTGTGCATTCAGATAATGTCTTTTTTTTCTGCGATTGTTTAAAAATCCAAAACCATGAATCTATGCAATCTTACCCGTTTGCATGATCACAGAAGAACATCACCTCAATGTTCTTTTATGTTATGCAATAACTTCAAAAATCATAATTGTTTCCGCGGAGCTTTCCGTTTTTCAGTGAACATCCTTATTCTTTTATTATCAAGTTTTCAATCCTTTTCACAAGGCGTTATTCCCACTAAAGGCAAGGATTTCTGGATCGGATTTCCTTATAATCCTGATTTTGGCGTGGGCACGAGGCGGTGTGATGTGTTTATTACTTCAGACGTCAGCACAAGCGGTACTATTACTATTCCCCAGCAAGGGTGGTCACAGGCATTTACTGTAACGGCAAACCAAACAACCTCTATCACGCTTCCGATCATACAAGTAGAACACATCGCTTCGGAGGTTATCGAGAACAAGGGAGTTGAAGTAATAACGCAGGACACAGTGAGCGTGTTTGCAATTTCTTTCCAGACATACACTGCCGATGCAACCGTTATTTATCCAAAACAATCTTTAGGAACCGAATACCGCATTGCCAGCTACAAGGGGCTTTCAAACAGCAGTCCGCCAAATCTAAATTCTGAATTACTGGTGGTTTCAACGGAGGATGGTACGCAGGTATTAATTAACCCGGTGGTTCCGACTTTGGGCGGTCATCCTGCCGGCATTCCCTTTACCGTAAATCTTGATGCCGGGGAATCTTACCAGGTGCTGTCATCCACTTACAGTAACGATCTGACCGGAACTGTCATTAAAGCTACAGACAGCAGCGGATCATGCCGTCCATTTGCTGTTTTTTCCGGCTCTACTTGTGTTAACATTCCTCCGGGATGTGGCGCCTGTGATATTTTATATGAACAGGCGCTTCCGGTTGCCAATTGGGGAAAAACATATTATGCCGTTCCGTTTTCATTTGCAACTGACTATACGCTGCGGGTACTTGCGGATCAAAACGGTACATCTTATAGCATTGATGGGGGAGCTCCAACATTTTTAAATGCCGGGCAGTTTACTGAAATCAATAACATTCCGGGATCACGCTGTGTAATTGCAAATAAACCGGTGAGCGTAATTCAGTACATGCAGGGATTGAGTTGTGCGGGAGCCGGTGATCCG
>DATEMK010000375.1:0-6035 GCA_035275625.1 Bacteroidia bacterium | reverse complement strand
TAATTGTTAACAGTAGAAATTCCAACCGTTGAACATAGTGTGGTAACAACACTTCCACTGTTAACACTGAAATTAGCTGTTGTTATGGCTGTTGGCGGAGTTGTAACAGTTACCATGTGAGTTACTACAGGCGGTGATGGTGAGGTTACAAGAGGGGCAGGGTATCCTTGGTTACAGTTGGTGTTACCGAGGCTATCCGTTTTAATTAAATAAACATCACTATCCCCCGGACCAAAACTTTTTGTATATCCTGTAATAATATACCCACCATCGCTGGTTTGGCGAATACGGGCGGCCCAATCTTCATCAATACCTCCATAGGTTCTTGTCCAAAGGGTATCTCCACTTGGATTGGTTTTTATTAGTAAGAGATCATTTTCGCCCGCACCAAAACTTAAGGTTGTGCCGAGAAAAATATATCCACCGTCAGTAGTTTGTTGTCCTGAAACGCCCATATCCTCATCTATACCACCAAAGGTTTTTGTCCAGAGAGTATCACCGTTGGCATCGGTTTTTATTAATAAGAAATCAAAATCACCTGCACCATTAGCTGAGGTTATGCCAAAAACAATATATCCCCCATCGGAAGTCTGATCTACTGCCTGACCCCAATCAAAATCGGCATTTTTTCCTATATATTTTTTCCAGATGACATTTCCATTCACTCCTGTTTTAATTAAAATAACATTCTCCACTACTGCAAAGTTTATGGTTAAGCCGGTCATAATAAATCCTCCATCAGAAGTTTGCCGCACAGAAATAGCATGATCATTACTAACCCCTCCATAGGTCTTTGTCCAAAGTGTATCTCCATTGTTATCTGTCCTTATTAAATACATATCAGATGTTCCGGCACCAAAACTGTAAGTAATTCCGCTGATAATATACCCCCCGGTTGTAACCTGCTGAACAGAAGAAACTGACTCAGTATCAACACCACCAAAAAATTTTTGCCACACCAAATTTCCTATAGAGTCGGTTTTTATTAAAAATATATCTGCATCTCCGGCAACAGTACTTTGAGTGTTTCCTGTAATAATATATCCTCCATCTGAAGTCTGCTGAACTGAATTTCCACGATCGAGAGCCGATCCGCCAAAAATTTTTGTCCAAAGAGTGTCTCCATAAGCATCCGTTTTAATTAAATAAACATCAGATGCACCATTACCTAAAATGTAAGTATATCCTACAATGATGTAACCACCATCTGCAGTTTGCACTACGGAATGGCCGACATCAGAATTACCGGTATCTCCATACGTTTTCTGAAAAGTAATTTGAGCATTTGAATGGAGTACAAATAGGAAAATCGAAAGAATAAAAAGAGTTTTTTTCATATCAGTTCAAAATTAGCACTTCCGTTTGTTCTGTGCGAAAGCATATCCGATAACGAAGAAGGAATTAAAGAAGTAAAAAAAAGAAGGGTTTAGAAGCATAACTGTTCGTTTACCCACACTGTTTATTAGAAACACAACTCTTTGTTTACCTCTCAAAGCCCTTCTTTTTTTTATTTCTTTAATCTAACTACTATCATTGCATCCGCAGTTATACTCTGCCCATGAAGCACAATTGTTTGAAGTTCCCATGCACTTTGCACGAAGCGATTTAATGTCCGCCTATTTCAATTCCCGTTTGATTTCCATCATCATCATACTCACTAAAATTTATGCGGTCAAAATCATCCCATTTATCCCAATCGCTGAACTTGTCATACTCTGCACCTAACCCCGATAGTTCTAATTTCTTTGATTTGGAAGAAATCAAACTTTTAAGTTGTGCCTTTTTAGTAATCCCCACATCAATTAAGGAATTAAGTTCTAAATAATTTCTTGGTTCTATTTCATTATCAAGAATTGCATTTACTAATCTTTTTCGGGAATTTCTACATGAGATGGTTTCTGTAACATTTAATTTTCGATGCTCGGCATATTTGTTACTTGCATGTCCACCTCTGCAATATTGAAAGTAAGCGCAAGTATTTTTACACATTTCTACACCTTCTAAATATTGCAAAACATAACTACTGTTCTTAGGAGAGATTTCCTTCATTAAGTCAAATAGCGGAGTGTGCAGAACATTACCTGCAATGAAATTATTGAACTCATTATGCTTTAATGAATGTAATTCAGGTGAAAGAAATACGACATCCCCATTCCAAGAAATTGTTGGAAATAAATCAACCCTGTATTCTTTGCTCGGTGTATTAGAGGATAAAGTAGAACTTATCCAATAACTAATGTGCTCAAACTCTCTTATTCTAATTGTCGGTGTTTCGCTCCATGCAGTCCAAAGTTCCTTCCAAAATTTAGTAACCGAAACATCGTCAGGCACAATTCGGGTATTAACTCCGTCTATTTCTTCAATATTTATCGCCAGAGAATGTGCTCCCAATTTAATTGCGTATTCATAAATACTGGTTGCGTTATCAATATTAGTATTATTGACTACTGCGATTATCCCGAAGTCAATATCATGCTTGCGAAGCAAAGCAATGCCGTTCTCAACTTTACTTATTGTTTCCTTGCCAGAAAAATCAACTCTATTAGAATTAAGTTTTCCCTGACCATCAATACTTATTCCGATGCTAACAGAATACTTCTTAAACAAATGACACCACTTATCATTGATAAGCGTAGCATTTGTCTGTATCGCATGACGAACTTTTGTTCCGTTAAATGTTTTCAAAAGTTTTTCAAAATGTGAAAGACCTGTCGCTAATGGCTCTCCACCATGCCAAATAATTGTAATCGGTGTTTCTAAACTTCTAAACTCGTTAGCAATTGACTGGGCTACTTCGATTGGCATACGGTGATTTGATGTCCTTTCCGCCAAATAACAATACGAACAATTTAGATTGCAAAGTGAGGTTGGTTGTAGAACCATTCTCTTAAAGTATCTCTTAGGAAGATTGGTTGAGGGTAGAGGCATTTGAAGCGGACTCTCTGTAATTACATTTTTCATGATAAGTTTTTTTGTTTGTTTTTTATTAATTGTTTTATGTTCGTTACTTGCATCTGTTTCAAGTTAGCACTACCGTTCAATCGGAGCGAAATAATTGCGGATAACGAAGAAGGGATTAAAGAAGTAAAAAAAAGAAGGGATGAGAAGCACTACTGTTCGTTTATCCGCATTGTTTGTTAGATGCCCAACTCTTTGTTTACCTCTCAAAGCCCTTCTTTTTTTTATTTCTTTTAATCTTGATGTTATGCGCATGTTTTGTTGGCATTCCAAATAGTTTTATTTATGACTTTCTTGCATTGAGCGATTAACCTGTTTCTTTAAATTACGATTATCTAACCAATCCTTGATGCCTCCTATAAAAATGAAAGTGACATATACCTGAACAATAAACACGATAAAACCTGAAAGAAAGTTATTAGGTCTAATTTGCTGGTGCCAATTAAAAGAATTGCAATCTACACCTGGAATGCTATTAAAAAAATACCAAAAATAAAACCGTGTATAATTATCAATAGATTCGAGTCCATTAAAAGGTTGGGAATCCATTTTAATGTAATCAACACAACGAAAAGAATAGAGTAAATACGATAAGTTGGAAATTGCAACAACAGCAATAATTCCCTGCGCAACAAACATACCTACTATCAAATAGTCAATTTGCTTCGTATAATTTTTCTCGCTTAAGCTCCTTATTGTTGCATTGTTCCACATGTAAATTATGTAAACGGCAATGAAGCAAAGCAAAATTGCAAGAATAGATAACCATGGTGAAACTTTAAATAAAGCTAAAAAAATCCACTGTAGAATTGCTCCGCCCAAGATTGGCGCACCAAGAACAGTCATGTAAATTTGATGATACTTATCCATTTTGGATGGAAAAGTCTTAATGTCTTCTCCTAACTTCTGAAGTTTGTTCATATCGTATATATATTTTATCGTTTAATGTTAAGCACAAAAGTTTGTTCTGAGCGTTAAAATTGCGCATAACAATTAAATATCAGCAGGTTTTTCTCCAAAACCTGCCGGATATTTCTCAAATATAGAAATATTTGGCAGGTTCCGGGAAATATTCGGCAATTGCAACTTTTGCCTAATTACATTCTATCGCTCTCAAAAATGTAAAACCCAATCCCAATCGCCTCCCATGTAAACAACCTTTTATTTTTTGGTGCAAACAAATGAATGTACCTGGACTTCCATCATCATTTTTACATAAAAGAATCACCTGCAACCCTTTCCCCACCCGCATTTTACAAAAAAATGACAGTTTGAGGCACAATTTGTGTTGCCTTGCTTTCGTTAATCTGTTAACTGTAAAAACCCCGCCAGGAGCATTACCCGGTCCGTATATATAACATACATAATGGCACATAGCCCAACTACCAAATCTGATGAAAACCCCGGCTGTCATTCCCCCGCAAGAAAATGTTCCTTTTCATTATACCCCGCGTGAACTGGAAATCATTAAGTGTATCTTAATGGGTTATACACATAAGGAAATTGTAGATATTTTCGGTTTTTCAGCGGAAACATTAAAGTCACATATTAAAAACCTGATGAATAAAACTAACCGTCATTGGGAAACAGATCTCGCTGTTTATTTTCTTACCCATGGTTTTACAGTGAATGCAGACCAGACAATCGTTACATTCAACGGCAGAATAATTTAATTTATTCCTTCACCTGCCGGGACCCGTTTCCATTTTCCCTCCCCTTTTCTAGGCAGGAATAAAAACCCTGTTTCAAAGCTTTTTATTTTTCTCCCCCTATAGTGGTAACTCTATAGTAGTAACGTTATCGGGGGATTGTGCAGGGCATGATGGCGCTGTAATTTTACATCGTTATTTCAGTAATAAAATGAAAGCCGGAAACAAAAACATCAAAAGAGCGGAAGTGGACACGTCCACAGCGGAAGTGGTCATGTCACCAGCCGCAGTGGTCACTTCCAAAGCGGCATTGGTCATGTCCTCATCCGGTGAGGATACGTCCGCAGCGGAAGTGGTCACGTCCTCAGCCGCAGTGGTCACGTCCAAAGAGGCATTGGCTATGTCATCAGCCGATGAGGATGCGTCCATAGCGGAATTGGTCATGTCACCAGCCGCAATGGTCACGTCCGAAGCGGCATTGGTTATGTCATCAGACGGTGAGGACACGTCCAAAGCCGCATTGGTCACATCCTCAGCCGGAACGGGGTCATCCTTTGGGTATACCATTTATCATGCTGTCAGCTTTGTAATAGTAACTAAGGAAACCTGCCATGAGGCATGCAACCCTGGATTTTTTAAAGGCGCTATCGGTCATGATCCTGACACATAGCGGCATTTTCACTCATCATTCAGTTACTAAGTTATTCCATTATTATTAACAATTTAAAATTTAAAAGCTATGAAAAAGTCAAATAGAAGGCCACTTGCAGTGGTTAAAGTAAGGTTAATCAGGAAAATCGGGGATTTCATCCTTGCCATGCGTACATACGTCCTGAATATCGGTAACAATCCAACCATTTTTACGGCTCCTGTTCCAGCATTGGCGACAGTCACGACCGGTATAGACGAGCTTGAAACAGCAGAAGCGCTGGCAAAGACCCGTGTGCAGGGAGCAGCAGCAGCGCGCGACCTGAAGTATGACAAGTCGCTGGATGATTTAAACAGCATGCTTGCTTATGTGCAGAACCTGGCAGATCTTTCGAAAGATACTGCAACAGCCATTTCCATTATTGAAGCAGCAGGTTTCGGAGTAAAAAACCGCGGGGTGCGTGTCAAACCGCCCCTCGAGGCAAAGCAGGGAGAAATTTCAGGAACGGTAAAATTAATTGCCAAAGCAGCCGGGAAACGGGCTTCGTACAACTGGAGAAAAAGCCCTGACGGAACAGCATGGACAGAATTGCCTCCCACGCTGCAGGCAAAAACCAGCGTTAACGGGTTTGTTCCCGGCAGCGCGGCTTACTTCAGTTACCAGCCCGTTTTAAAAACAGGCCCGGAAAACTGGAGTGCAACGGTCAGCATTATGGTGGTGTAAAAAACGGGCTATTGATAACGGACAATGGATTATTGCTGTTTCAGCATTGATCTTCC
>DATEMK010000374.1:0-5318 GCA_035275625.1 Bacteroidia bacterium | reverse complement strand
CAAAGGGAGGGTTCCAGGGTAATCAAATTTTTTGTTTATTAATCGTGCCACAGGAGGGGTTTTTGGATGGTGGTGAGTTTGATGCCGAGTGTATCGTTTACTTTGACCATTGGCTCAATGGTGTCGGGGGTCAGGGGGATGATGAGCATGTGCCTGTTTCCGCGCGAAATATAATTGATGTACATGCCCCTGTCACTTTCTCTTTTGACGGGAGCTGTTTTAAATCTTTCTATAAAATTGTCGGCTTTGTATTTTATTTCGACACTGAAGTTTTTGCCTGCCTGGTAGATGGTGAGGATGGCAGCCTGGGATTGGTATTGAGCGAATATTTTTTCGCGGTTTGTATAGATGCCGATGACTTTAATGACGATGATTAATGCGATAAATGCAAGGGCATAGAGGAAAATGTTTTTAGGTTTCATGATTGCTGTCAAATATATAAAAACGGGGAAATTCTGAAGGGTGAGGGTGGGAAAAATATACCCGATACTTTCCCGGCAGCTTATAATTTAGTGTGGGAATCGTTTAAGGCAAAGCGGGAGGAATTTACGCAGTCACTGAACGACAGTCAGGCGGAAGCCGCCACTAAGGTGAAAAGAATTAATGCATTCGAGGTTCTTGTGAAAGTGAACGGGCGGCAAAAGCAGGGGTTGAGTGAGCATTAAGAATACGGATAAATCGCTGGTGACCGGACCTGACGGCAAGGCATTTTTTACCCAGATGAGCGAGGGAGCGCTTACATGCCGCGTGGAAATGTGACGGATATACGCAACAGCTCCTTCCGAAGACGCTTACAGCGGGAGTCCGCAAGCGCGTTAGTGTGACGCTGTAACCCTTGTTTGAAGGGGATTTTACAGTGGGAAGGGAGAAAGCAGAAGGGGCAGTCGGCCGTGGCAGTTAGCAATAGGGGAAGTCAATTTTAAGTGAAATAAAGATTCTGAAAAGATGCCGTAACTGGCATCTTTTTTTTATATTTGCTTTTATAAAGTTCAGGGAAATGGATAATATACGTAAAAAGTATTATTTTTCATATAATTTTATTAACAATTTGAAAAATTATTTGGATGTTAATAAAATAATATCTAATTTCGACACCTTAAATAAAGTATCTTGCTTATTAAACATCACGATTGACCAAAAAACTGTATTGTTAATAAGTAAGATTTCATAGTTTTGTACTCTTATAATTGGCAATGAATAATCAGTAAAAAATTAAACAGACAATTAACGTATCTAAACCACAATAATTATGATTAGTAAATTTACTTCTGTATCACGAATTTTAGCTGTTGCGGCAATAATGATTTTTGCGGTGCAAACAGCCAAAGCCCAGGTCGTAAAAACCGAAAATTTTGACAACAATTTTACGGGAACGGCATGGCCCAATACCGAATTGCCATTCGGATGGGTATCAGGAAAAATCGCACCCAGCACAGACGCGAACAATTACTGGGACCGTGTGAATGTGGGAGTTCTCCCAGCCTGTGCACCACGAGGCGGCAGCCCCGGAATGGTACGATTCCGCTCGGCATACATCATGACAGGAGGTGAGCAGGGATATCTTGTATCCAGGCCGTATGACCTGACTGCGCGACCGGGAGCTTCCACTGTAAGCTTTTGGGTTTACCGTGAGGCAACAGCAGGAAATGACAACATACAAGTGTATGCAAATAACAACCCTGATCCGACAATAGGTCCGGGAACGCTGTTGCAGGATGCGGTAACGGCATTTTTTAATATTCCCCGTCCTTGTGGTACAGCGCCTGTAGATCCCTGTGGCGTTTGGTCACAGCACACTTTTCAAATCCCGGCTGGCGCTGCGTTTAATACCAGCACTTTGTATATTATTATAAAGGTAACCGATAACGGTGCAGCAGGCGCGAACGTTTATATTGATGATTTCTCCATCCAGACTTATCCGAGCGCACAGACATTTGTCTCTGTAGGTCTTGATTTTCAGAACCTGGCAAACGTAGCCGGACCTCCTGTAAACGGGCCTAATAACTGGATCATAGGATGCAGGGTTACTGTAAACAGAGAACTTACGCAGTGTCCAATGGGTGCATTCACATTTACACACAATGGCAGTACCAATCCGGGAAATGACATAGCAAATTCAGGAACGGGTGGAGTAAAATTATGGTGGACAGGCGGAACAAATAGTTTTTCACTTACGAATGCACTTCTTGTCGGTTCTTATGCAGGTCCAGCCTTTCCCGTACCAAATTATTCTATTACTCCTATTGCTGCAAATTTTGCTGCCTATGGCGGAGGATTGCTCAACGGAAATAATTATTTCTGGATTACTTATGATATTTCAGGAACAGCTACAGCAAATGATTATGTGGATGCTGATTTTATATCGGCTACAATAAATACCTGTCCGACAACTGTCACTAATATGTGTGGCGGAGTAGGTTGTGCCCTGAACGGAGCAAGGCTTATAGACGTGGCTTACTGTACACCTTCCTATGTGGCAGGAACATCGTGGCTGAACGGATCGTTTACGAATAATGATTATGTGAAGAGAGTTATTTGCGCAGGTGACCCTTCCTATCCACCCGGAATTGACAATGATCATACAGAGTGCCCGGTGGGATCGTTTCCTCCCGGAGCAGGTCTTGGAGCTCCTGCTGACCCTTGCATAACAAGCCCTACTATGTTACAGCTTGGCACGAATACGCCTTTCAGCCCGCACCCTCCTGATTATACTAAAATTCCTTCAGCAAGTGTTCCGAATATGTGCGGACCTGGAAACAGCAGCCGTACGGCAGTGTTCCTTGCAAACGGGGGCACTTCTTATCAAATTAGTATTCAAGTGGGAACATGGTATGGAGCCAACTGCGTTGCAGCATGGATAGATTTTAACCACAATGGGGTATTTAGTAATACAATGGTACCTGCAGCGGGAGGAGAAAAAATATGCCAGTCAGGATATATGAATGCGTTAACATGGCTGGGACCGGTATCGTTCCTGGTTCCAAATGGCGCAACTACAGGATATTTCGGACAAACCACACTGCGGGTAAGAGAATGGTATGCCAACCCTAGTATGGATGCATGCGGTAACGGTTATTATGGAGAAGTGGAAGATTATACCGTAACACTGAGACCCGATTGCAGCCCCTTATACCCAGGATGGAAAATATGGTTAGGCTATACCGATGACTGGAATGTGAATTCCAACTGGTGCGGTGGAGTTCCGACTATTAATGATAATGCATTGATACCGGGCAAAGGAGCGCAGGCATTTAACCGCGGTAACGGCACTTATCATCCTGTTATAAAAACAGTTGCCGGAGTCGGATATAATGCCACCACAAGAAAATTAATTATTTTGAATGATACGGTGGAAGTAAATTCGCCCATAGCAGGTTCCTTAAGAGTTTCTGACTCGCTTTCCATCGGAGTTTCGACAGCCGTAAATACAAGTGCCCTTATTGTAGATTCATCTTATAATGCCAATGCCGTTTTATCAAACGGTGTAAATGTGAATACTACCTGGCTGCCCTTCAGGCAAAGTTTCAGAGAGCAGAAAGTGCAGCTGATGTATAAGACCAATGAACTGCTGGCGCAAGGAATGATTCAGGGAGATGTGTTTGATGCGATCGTTGTTCCTATAAGAGTGCGCAGATCAACCCAGCCTTACACGGTAAGTATTAATATGTATTATGCCACAAATAATGCTACATATCCTGCCTTTACTAATGTGGGCTATACCATGCCGGTTCCTGTAGCACCGGCAGATTGCCGTGCACCGCAGGCATCAGCTCCTGTAAATGTATTTAACGGAGTTATCAATTTCTCCAGCATCCCTGCTAATGGCAGCGGCAACTATACTATAACGCTTAACGGAGCTCCATTTACATTTACTAATAATCCTGCAACACCCCTGATAGTAGAAATTTGCTATTCTGCTGCTGCAGCATCTTTGAACGATGATACCTGGCAGACTCAAACGGTGGGATACAGATCTATTTTGATGCTGTCAAACCTGGGAGCTTATGTTCCTGCAGCATGCTTATGGACAAATACGGCACCCAATGGTACAAATCTGACTTTCAGGCAGGCAAGCGACTTCCGCCCGAACCTCACCTTTATGTTTCACCGTGTATTCCAGAAGTTCCCGATACAGCTGGAAACAAATGGAGCCACCACAGCCAACTGGGCTAATTACGGAGACTTTGTTCCGGCAAACAGCATAGTTACCTTTATGGGAAGCAGTGCGCAGAATATTGCCGGACCCAATCCGACAACATTTGATGAGCTGAAAATAAACCATTCTGGCGTTGGATCCACCAGGCAAATGACAGCTGCCACAGTGAATGATACACTCTGGATGCAAAATGGCAGGCTGTACCTGAATCAATTGACATTAACAATTAAAAACGGAGATAAGGGAGCAATAACAAGGTTAGCACCCAATACCGGGTATTTATATAGCGAAGATTTACCACCGAATTATGGAAGGGTAAACTGGCAGATGGGAGCAAATACAGGTGCTCACTTATTCCCCTTCGCGAATGCCGCTAATCAATATATTCCTTTTACATATACTCCTACGGCAGGAACCACAGATTTAACGATTGCGACATATTATCCAAGTACAACCCCGCTTTCATTGCTGCCCTGGCCAACCGGTGTAACAACACTTAATCAATATTACAACCCTACCGTTACAGATGCTCCTAATCTGGTTAAACGATTCTGGCCAATGACCAATACAGGTACTGGATCAGTTGCGGATCTTATTTTCGGATGGGCAGGTATTGAACAACCAACAAGCGGCACTGGAACATATGTTGCTCAGAGATGGGATAACACAGGAGCTCCTATACCGGGATACTTATCTGTGGGCCCCGGTTGGTGGCCTTCTATAGTGCCTGGCGCGAATGCTAATTTGGTTCCTGCCAATGGTGTAAATAATTTTAACGTTGCCTGGGTGTTATCTCTTTTACCCAACCCATTACCAATAAGCAGCCTGCTTAATTTTACAGCAAAACCGGAAAAAGATAAAGTAAGGCTGGATTGGACAACGGCATCGGAAACTAATACTGATAAATTTATTGTTGAAAGAACCACCAACACTTCAGACTTCAATTTCATTGACAGACTGCAAAGCAAAGGACCCAGCACAAGTACATTGAATTACAGTACTTATGATTATAATCCTGTAGTAGGTATGCAATTTTATCGCCTCACACAAATTGATCTGAATGGCGGTGATACATATTCAAAATTGATTCCTGTTAATTTCGGCAAGGAAGTCAGGTTTGAAATTGTAACTACTGTTAACAATGATGACGGATCATTTGATG
>DATEMK010000373.1:0-5504 GCA_035275625.1 Bacteroidia bacterium | reverse complement strand
GACGCTTTAAACGGTTGTTACGGATGATTACTCTCCTGTATAAATCATTCAGATCAGAAGTAGCAAAACGACCACCGTCTAACGGTACGAGAGGACGAAGTTCCGGGGGAATAACAGGAACCACTTTTACAATCATCCATTCGGGATGATTCTCAATGTGGCCATTTGCATTGCGGAATGCTTCCACAACCTGCAAGCGTTTCAGCGCTTCATTTTTTCTCTGCTGCGAAGTTTCATTATTCGCCTGGTGGCGCAATGCAAAAGACAGCTCATCCAGTTTCAATTTAGAAAGCAAATCGTACAATCCATCCGCTCCCATTTTCGCAATAAACTTATTCGGATCAGCGTCATCAAGATGCTGGTTATCTTTTGGTAATCCGTCAAGAATGGCGAGGTATTCTTCTTCCGTTAAAAAATCAAGGTATTGAACGCCATCCTGCTCTTTTATACCAGCCTGGATTACGACATATCTCTCATAATAAATAATCAGGTCTAATTTTTTTGTTGGTAAGCCTAACAAATAACCGATTTTATTCGGCAATGAACGGAAATACCAGATGTGCGCAACGGGAACTACGAGCTGAATGTGGCCCATGCGCTCTCTTCTTACTTTCTTTTCTGTTACTTCCACTCCGCAGCGGTCGCATACGATTCCTTTATAACGGATGCGCTTATATTTTCCGCAATGGCATTCCCAGTCTTTTACAGGGCCAAAAATCCGTTCACAAAACAAACCGTCTCTTTCCGGTTTATACGTTCTGTAATTAATCGTTTCCGGTTTCAATACTTCACCGCTTGATTGCTCCAGGATATTTTCGGGAGAAGCAAGACTAATAGTGATCCTTGAAAAATTACTTTTGATTTTTATATCTTTTTTTGCTGCCATATTTTTGAATGAGTTATTAAGTTATTGGGTTATTGAGTTATTGAGTTATCCAGATTTTAATAACTCAATAACTCAATAACTATGAACTGATTTTATTCAAGAGTTATTTTTAAACACAATCCGCGTAATTCATGAAGCAATACATTGAATGATTCAGGAATGCCGGGAGTTCCGAGGTTTTCACCTTTTACAATTGCTTCATAGGCTTTTGCCCTGCCTATTACATCATCAGATTTTACGGTGAGCAATTCCTGCAGAATGTTTGCAGCTCCGAATGCTTCAATTGCCCAAACTTCCATTTCACCGAAACGCTGACCTCCGAACTGTGATTTTCCGCCAAGGGGCTGCTGCGTAATGAGTGAATACGGTCCGATAGAACGTGCATGCATTTTATCATCCACCATGTGTCCAAGCTTCAGCATATAAATAATTCCAACTGTTGCCGGCTGATCAAATTTCTCTCCTGTGCCGCCATCATATAAAAAAGTGCTGCCGAATTTCGGAAGACCTGCCTTGTTAATGTAGCCATCAATATCAGCAATGGAAGCTCCGTCAAAAATCGGAGTGGCAAACTTCACACCTAACTTTTGTCCTGCCCATGCCAGGATGGTTTCATAAATCTGGCCCAGGTTCATACGTGAAGGCACACCCAGCGGGTTGAGAACTATATCAACTGGAGTTCCGTCTTCGAGATAAGGCATGTCTTCATCACGAACAATTTTCGCAACAATACCTTTATTTCCGTGACGGCCAGCCATCTTATCCCCTACTTTAAGCTTGCGTTTTTTAGCTATGTAAACTTTTGCAAGCTGAACAATTCCGGCAGGTAATTCATCACCGATGGTTAAAGCAAATTTCTTTCGTTTGAATGAACCGATAGTATCATTCATTTTAATATTATAATTATGGAGCAGCTGATTGATCATTTCATTCTTCTCTTTATCAGTAGTCCATTTAGTAGGATTGATCGTAGAATAATCAATGTCCTGCAAAATTTTCTGTGTGAACTTTGAACCTTTTGGAACAACAATTTCTTTGTATAGATCAGTTACTCCCTGTGATGTTTTTCCGCTTACAAGAATGAATAATTTGTCAATCAGCTTTGTTCTTATTTCGGCTAAAGATTTTGCCTGCTCATCATCCAGCTTGGTAAGGATCTGTTTCTCCTCATTCTTATTTACTTTTTCCTTAATTGCTCTTGAAAAAAGTTTTTTGTTGATCACAACTCCTTTTACTGATGGCGGAACTTTCAGCGAAGCATCTTTCACATCACCCGCTTTGTCTCCGAAAATCGCGCGCAATAATTTTTCTTCAGGTGAAGGGTCAGTTTCTCCTTTCGGAGTGATCTTACCGATAAGAATATCGCCTTCATTTACTTCAGCGCCTACGCGGATCAACCCATTTTCATCCAATTCACGCGTTGCTTCTTCACTAACGTTAGGTATATCCGCTGTTAATTCTTCCAGTCCGCGTTTTGTATCACGCACTTCAAGACTGTATTCATCTACGTGTACAGAAGTGAAAATATCTTCTCTCACCACTCTTTCAGAAATTACAATAGCATCTTCAAAGTTGTATCCTTTCCAGGGCATGAATGCCACTTTAAGATTTCTTCCGAGAGCAAGTTCACCGTCCTGGGTTGCATAACCTTCGCACAATACTTGTCCCGCCTTCACTTTCTCACTTTTCTTAACAATGGGTTTTAAGTTTACACAGGTATTCTGATTTGTTTTCTGGAATTTTGTGAGACGGTACACCTGCAAATCATCATCAAAGCTGACGAGCTTTTCATCATCATCTCTTGTGCTGCGAATATGAATTTCATTTGCATCCACATATTCAATCGTGCCATCATGCGCAGCATTAACAAGTACACGCGAGTCACGAACAACAATACCTTCAAGCCCTGTTCCTACAATGGGAGCTTCCGGCCGCAGCAGCGGAACTGCCTGCCGTTGCATGTTCGATCCCATGAGCGCACGGTTTGCATCATCATGTTCAAGAAATGGAATTAATGAAGCGGCTATCGAAGCAATCTGGTTTGGCGCAACGTCCATTAAGTGAACTTTATCAGGTTCAACAATCGGAAAATCGCCTTCAAAACGCGCTTTTATTTTAGCTTCATTAAAATGTCCTTTTGCATCTATTTGCGCATTTGCCTGGGCAATAACTTTTGAATCTTCTTCTTCTGCAGTCAGGTAAATAACATCTTTATCAACATCCACTTTACCATTTGTAACGGTACGATAAGGAGTTGCAATAAAACCAAGGTTATTAATTTTAGCATACACACAGAGGGAAGAAATCAAACCGATGTTCGGACCTTCAGGCGTTTCAATGGTGCATAAACGACCATAGTGTGTGTAGTGAACGTCACGAACTTCAAAGCCCGCGCGTTCTCTCGACAAACCGCCTGGCCCAAGTGCAGACAACCTTCTCTTATGCGTAATTTCCGCAAGAGGATTTGTCTGATCCATGAACTGGGAAAGCTGGTTGGTTCCAAAGAAAGAATTGATAACTGAAGAAAGCGTTTTTGCATTGATCAGGTCAGCAGGAGTGAACACTTCATTATCACGAACGTTCATACGCTCACGGATGGTTCTTGCCATGCGCGCCAACCCTACTCCGAATTGTGAGAACAATTGCTCACCAACAGTTTTAACTCTCCTGTTGCTCAAATGATCAATGTCATCCACATCCGCTTTTGAATTGATCAGCGAAATCAAATATTTAATAATTAAAATAATGTCTTCTTTTGTTAAGACTTTGGTATTTTCCGGGGTATTAATATTTAATTTTTTATTAATCCGGTATCTTCCAACTTCTCCAAGATCGTATCTTTTATCAGAGAAAAATAATTTATCAATGATGCCTCTTGCCGTTTCCTCATCAGGCGGTTCTGCATTTCTCAACTGGCGATAGATATGCTCCACAGCTTCTTTCTGGCTGTTGGATGTATCTTTCTGAAGCGTGTTGTACATGATTGCATAATCACTTGCGCTTGCTTCGTCTTTATGAAAAATAATTGATTTCACACCTGCATCAATGATCAGGTCAATATGCTGGTCTTCAAGAATGATTTCACGTTCAAGAATTACTTCATTACGCTCAATGGAAACAACTTCACCGGTATCCTCATCCACGAAATCTTCCACCCATGTTTTCAAAACCCTTGCAGCCATTTTGCGTCCTACCATTTTCTTCAAGGCTGCTTTACTTACTTTTACTTCATCGGCAAGACCGAATATTTCAAGAATGTCTTTGTCGGTCTGGAAACCAATGGCACGCAGCAATGTTGTTACCGGGAATTTTTTCTTACGGTCAATGTATGCATACATGACATTGTTGATGTCAGTTGCAAATTCGATCCATGAACCTTTGAAAGGAATAACCCTTGCTGAATACAGCTTGGTTCCGTTGGCGTGACGGCTTTGCCCGAAAAATACTCCCGGTGAACGGTGCAACTGGGAAACAACCACACGTTCCGCCCCGTTAATTACAAATGTTCCTTTCGGAGTCATGTAAGGGATTGTGCCGAGATAAACGTCCTGCACGATGGTTTCAAAATCCTCATGCTCAGGATCGGTACAATACAGCTTCAATTTTGCTTTTAAAGGAACGCTGTATGTTAATCCCCTTTCGATACATTCTTCGAGAGAATATCTGGGAGGATCAATAAAATAATCAATGAATTCAAGAACGAAATTATTTCTTGAATCTGAAATCGGGAAGTTTTCGCTGAACACTTTGAACAATCCTTCATTGTGACGGTTGTCAGAAGTGGTTTCCAACTGGAAAAAATCCTGGAAAGACTGTAACTGAATTTCGAGGAAATCAGGGTAACTGATCGTTTGCTTGTTGGAAGCGAAACTTATCCTTTTGGAAGTTATTTTTTGCGGTGTGTTGTGTATGGCGCCCAATGGATAGTTATTTTTAATTAATATTAATACTCAAAATTATTAAGAACAAAACGCCAGCAAACTGGCGGAAATAAAAGACACAGCTCTCAGTCCCTCCTCAGGAGGGACCAGAGAACTATAAAAATAGTTTGATGAATGTTTTTATTTGACTTCAACCTCTGCTCCTGCTTCTTCCAATTGCTGTTTAATTGAGTTTGCTTCTTCTTTTGAAACACCTTCTTTAACAGGTTTTGGAGCAGCGTCCACCAGGTCTTTGGCTTCTTTCAATCCTAATCCGGAAATTTCTTTTACCAGCTTAACTACTGCGAGCTTAGCGCCACCGGCTGCTTTAAGAACCACATCGAAAGTTGATTTTTCCTCTGCTGCCGCTGCGCCACCACCTGCCCCGCCACCTGCCATCATTACAGGAGCTGCTGCTGCCGGCTCAATGCCATACTCATCTTTCAATATTTTAGCGAGTTCGCTTACTTCTTTTACAGTAAGCCCCACTAATTGTTCTGCGAAAACTTTTAAATCTGCCATTTTATTATTTGTTTGTTTTAATTGTGATTATTTAATTTGATTTATAAAATAAGGTTCCGTTGGAAGCATTAAGAACCTCTTTGTTCACTTGTTTTTTTAAGAGTTAGGAATTAGTTTTTTTTCTGAAAATACCACCGGTAACTGAACTGTTTTTTGACCCCTTCACACACCCCGAT
>DATEMK010000372.1:0-4384 GCA_035275625.1 Bacteroidia bacterium | reverse complement strand
AATCAAATTCATAAGGCAGTTTTTTTAGAGGATGTCAGGATTGAAGTCCATACTGTTTTTGATTCGCTGCTGCTCAATAATCCCGGGCACATTTTGCAGCTTATGTATGGCAACCCTACACTTACTATTACCCAGGAGTTGGTCGCGAGTCCTTTGTCCGGGTTTCCGCTTCAAATTTCAGGAGGGACAATATCCAAATCATCGGGACAAGTCTGTTCAAACTATCTGATTATACAAAATAACACAGCTACAGGAGGTGCCCAATTTTTTGCGGGGTTAAATAGTGTTGATCTGGGAGGCAATTCAGGATGGGCATTTACTCAATGCATGCCAAATAATCCGAACGTTTGGCCGGGTGATGCCAATTATGATTTGACTGCAGATAATTTGGACGTGCTCAACATAGGTCTTGCGTATGGTTACACAGGACCCGTTCGTTCCGGAGCTTCACTTGCCTGGATTGCCCAACCGGCAACAGATTGGTTTACTCAATTTGCAACAGGTGCTAATCTCAAACATGCTGACTGCGATGGAAACGGAATAGTAGATAACCTTGACACAACCGCTATATCTCTTAATTATGGGTTAACTCATCCCTATCGTTTAGTAAACCCAAATTCAAATCAGTCAATAACACCTCAGCTTTATCTTATAGCAAATCCTGATACAGTATTGGAAGGCGATACTATTGAAGTGGATATTTACCTCGGCACACAACTCGCTCCTGTGGACAGCATTTACGGATTAGCCTTCACCATAAATTTTGATTCAGCACTGGTGGATACTTCCTGGATGCCTTTTGATTTCACCGGTTCCTGGATGGGAACTCCCGGTATTGATTTGCTTACGTATGATAAAAAACATTTTTCACAGGGAAAAGTGGATATTGCTTTAACAAGAACGGATCATGCAAATGTAAGCGGGTATGGCTATCTTGGTAAAATGGGCGCGGTAATAGTAGATAATGTCGGCATACGATTAACATCCAATCCGCCTTATGTTACTTTACCACTATCTGTAAGCAACGTAACTGCTTTAACTGCAACTGAATTTTATTTAACCATTTCCACAGGCACTGAAAATGTCGAAATAGATACTTTGGGAATGACAGGAGTTCATTCATCTCCCGGTACAAATTCGCCTTTTTCTGTTTACCCGAATCCCGTACATAAAAAGCTAAACGTTTTCAGCTATTGGTTAAAGGGCGAAACAAATTGCACTTTTGAACTTTATGATGTAATGGGTGAAAAAGTAATTTCAAAGCAGGTTCCTGTTTCGCAAAACAGGTTTTCAGCTGACGTAAGCACCATTCCGCAAGGCATCTATTTTATTAAAGTGATTACAGCTAAGGGAACTGTGAATAAAAAGATATTAGTGGTAAATAAATAATTATTACTGCAAACAGAAGTAGTTAATTTCTATGCGTAACAGTGACAAAAGGCTTTACAATAACTTTCATTGTTTTTGTGTCGGTAATTTTCAAATTGTAAACACCTTGTTTTTCATCCGTCAAATCCACGGTAACCGTATTATTGCCCGTTACAACATCCTGGCTTAGCCGGAGTACTGATCTTCCATAAACATCTGTTATCTCTATGCAGATTTTTGTTTCGGAGGGAACGTAAAAAGCACAGTTAAGCGATGTGGAAACCGGGTTGGGATACAGTTCAGTAACAGTTAGCCCTGGCTTCCTGATGTCTATAGCTAATATACCGGAATATTCAAATTTGCCATTATAATCTGTCTGCTTTAACCGGTAATAATTCAATCCGGGCAAAGGAATCTCATCCGTACACGAATATTTTTTAGTGAAAGTACTATTGCCTGCTCCTTTTAAAGTTTCAATCGTTGTGAAATTTATACGGTCACCCGATCTTTCTACAGTAAAATAATCATTATTGATTTCTGTTGCAGTAGCCCAAGTCAGCAATACGCTTCCGGAGTGATCTGATTCGGCATTAAAATATAATAATTCGATCGGCAGGGGAGTTTCGTAAATCATCGTATTTAAAGAAGTATTTGTAATGACAGGAGTGTTCAGGTCGAATACTATGTAAGCAGTATTGTTTATAACCGTGTTGGAAGGCAAACCCTGTTTGGTCTGTATCCTGTAAGTGACTTCCCCATGACTCATCGGTTCGTTTATATTACTGTCAGGCAGCAAAATGTTGTTGAATGTAAATTTAAGCGCACCGTTTGAAGGATTCAATTCTGTTTTAACACCATGGCTGGAGGAGATGAATTCAAACGTATTGAAATCAAGATCCGTGTCAAGCGTATCGTAAATGATTACTCTGAACGCAGTGTCGTTTCCTGTGTTCTGAAAGCGTATGGTGTAATATAAATCTTCACCAAATAAAGTATAGTGAGGCGCCTGGACTCCGGGAGGCTGTACATGTTTATCATTGGGGTCGAAAGAACAGCTTACGGTATTTGAAAAACTCAGCTCGGATGAAAAGATTACATTGTTGCCGGCATCCAGCTGCTGCGCAATAAATTTAAAGTTTAAGAAAGTGCCAGCAGAAGGCGCTGTGAATGTCGGCAGCCGGGTAAACGTTTGACCCACGGCAAGATTGGAGAAGTTCCAATATAGTGTATCATTGGAATAGTAATCAGGCGGAGGAGCGGTTACGATAGTACCCATTGCAGGATCCTGGACCATTACCAGCCGGCCGTTGGCGGGATCGGCACCGTGATTAGTAACATATCCATAGATGGAAAACGGAACATTGCAGCGAACCAGGTAATGCTCAATATACAAACTTAAACTGTCGAACGTTGGCGAAATCTGCACTCCGAAATCCTTATTGGCAGCTACATTATTGTTTACGACAACACTATAAGAAGGTGCAGATGTAACAGTTTCATAATTCCGGGGGAGGTAGGTGACAGTATAGGTTCCATTGGCAGTGCCGAAGCCATAGTCACCGCTGTTATCCGTGAACGCGAGAATATTGCCCGGTGTAAGTTCCACTTTAGAATTTGCCAGCGGTGCTTCGCCCGCATCGTAAACACCGTTTCCGTTAGTATCGAAATAAACTTTGCCTGTTATGCCTGCATTGAATGGAGTGACAGTGAAAGCAGCAGGCAACATGTAATAGATTCCTGACCAATATACATATAAATCATAAGTCCCGATGTATATGGTGTTGAAAGGAATAACAAAATTGCAAGTAGCGGTATTGGAATTTACAAACGTCTCATTACCCGCATAAATATTGTAACTTCCTTTTCTGATATAAACATAAGGTGTCGTGGTAAAAGCTCCGTCAGAAGTGATCGTAGTAAAAACGGTTCCCCCGATCTGCGAATAATTGACCGACATTGAAAGCAGTGCTGGTTTTAATCCAAAATCAAATCCACCCTGCGTATTACCGTTGACAGAAACAGAAAAAGAAACAGAGTCGGATGAAAGCTGGTAATTACGGTAATAGGAAGGGGACCATTGAACCGTATGCACCCCATTCATGGCAGGGGCTGAGTAATCTCCTGAGGCATTAGTCAAAACCTGGTAATATCCGGGTAGTATGGTTACTGTCTCATTCTGAATTCCCGGCTCACCTGCATCTTTAATACCGTTTTGATTGGTATCTGAATAAATATTTCCGTTTATATATCCATCGGGCGGCAACACTGTGAATGCATTGGGCAATGTATAGGTTTGCTGATTCCACCACGGGTTAAACATATCACCCGTTACTACAGTTAAAAGATAACTGCCGGGTGTTGCTGTGATCGGGATGTTAAAAAAATCAGTGGTGAAATCATCGGTAGAATTGACGGTGATGTTATTGAATATCATGTTCCCGTAATCAAATATGGCAATGGAAGTGGAGCCGTTGGTAAGGTAAACAGAAAAAAGATTACCGGAAGGTGAAGATCCCTGCAGGAATAAACCCGGACCGGTAACTGTTGTTTGAAGCGTTTGACCCGGACCCGCTGATGCAGGATTCATGCCGGTTAGCTGGGCGTTTGCCGTGAAGCAAATAAAAATGCCTGTGATTAACAGTAGAATTTTTTTCATCCGGTTGTTGTTTTAATTTTCAGGGTGTAAATCTAACCGTAGCGATTTGAAAATAAAATAATGCAATTGCATGATTTTTTTTCCATCAACCGGCAGGAATTCTTTCCGGATCATAGCATTTCTACATACGCTGATCGGGCCGGGCTAAAGAAAAAATTTTATTCGGAAAGAAAGGTCTTTCTTTCGCGCAGAGTGGGGGAGGAGATGTTTTGCAGTGCGGGTTTGTTTTTCGGATTTCTTATGATAATGCATCCATCCGCATTGCAAATTTGGCCGGGAAAAGATTCCTGCTTTAAAACATAGCAAGTTTTCCGGATTTCAGGAATTTGCCGGATGAAGTAATAGAATATAAATAACCTG
>DATEMK010000371.1:0-5225 GCA_035275625.1 Bacteroidia bacterium | reverse complement strand
AGTTTCTCACAATACTCATTTTCCCCATACCTCACCTTCACAAAATAAATCCCCGCATCAATATTTTTAAGATGAATTTCTTTTTGTGAAACATTTAAAACATTTTCATTAAAAATCTTTTTTCCAAGAACATTATAAATTTCAATGCTGCCTTTATTAATAGTGTTTGGAAAAGTAATGGTGAAATTATTTGTGGTGGGATTGGGAGAAATGGAAATTTCGGATGATGGATTTGACATTATAGATGGAATATCTACTGTGGTGCAAAGGGTTGTAACTGTTCCACCGTTTCCGACAATTGTTGCAGGAGTTGTTACAATGGTTGCGGGAGAAGAAACAATGGTTGCGGGGCTTGTTACTTGTGTTGAAGGTGTGGTAATAAAAGTGGTATAATTTACCTCGTTACATCCGCTGTTTCCATTGGAATCAGTTTTGATTAAATAAACATCATAAGGATTTGAGAACCAATCAGAGTTTACTCCTGCAATAATATATCCTCCATCCGTGGTTTGCTGAACAGAATAGCCACTACTACTAACTGTTCCGATGGTCCTTGTCCAGAGAGAATCTCCATTGACATCAGTCTTAAATAAATAAACTTTATTAGTAATACCACATGTCCCTGTAATAATATATCCTCCATCAATTGTTTGCTGAACGAACCACCCCGAATCATCACCAGTTCCCCCAAAAGTTTTTGACCAGAGCATATTTCCAATTGTATCGGTTTTGATTAAATAAGCATCACGATCACCTGCACTAAAACTGTTGGTTTCACCTGAAATAATATATCCGCCATCGGAAGTTTGCAGAACAGAATATCCGTAATCAGTAAATATTCCGCCATAGTTTTTTGTCCAAACCGAATTTCCATTTGTATCCGTTTTGATTAAATAAACATCATTAGAATTGCCAAATGATCCAGTAATAATATATCCTCCGTCAGTTGTTTGTTGACAAGACCAGCCCTTATCTTCGTCAAGGGTTTTTGTCCAAAGTGAATCTCCATTTGCATCGGTCTTGATTAAATAAATATTACCACCTCCACCGAAGCTGTAGGTTCGTCCTGAAATAATATATCCTCCATCAGCAGTTTGCTTAACGGAATAGCCTACATCACCACCCAGTGTTGATCCTCCATAGGATTTTGCCCAAAGCAAATTTCCATTTGCATCGGTCTTAATTAAATAAACATCATAATAATTCACAACAAAAAAGGTTGTATACCCGGCAATAATATATCCTCCGTCCGTAGTTTGCTGAACAGAATAACCTCTATCATCATATACTCCGCCAAAGGTTTTTGTCCATAAAGTATCTCCAAAGGCATCGGTTTTAATTAAATAAACATCACCGGAACCTGCACCGTAACTATAAGTCCAGCCAGCAATAATATATCCTCCATCTGTAGTTTGCTGAACCGAATTGCCATAATCAAGATCTGTTCCGCCAAAAGTTTTTTGAAAAGTAACCTGCTGTGCAAAACAATTTCCTGTTGAAATGAAAAATAGAACAATGGAAAATATTTTTTTCATAAAACGAAAGTAAGCTTTATTCCTGATACAACTTTTTCTGTTGTGTCCTTTTCAAAAAAATCTCCTACCCAAAAAATTTTTAAAATTTTTCAACAAACTTTTGCAAATTAATTTTCCGCTATATGTTCGCAGCGCGATTTTTAATAGTAAGGTTCGAAAAAATTTCCGGCTTTGATCAATCAGATCTTTTCAAAAAGGAATAAATAAAAAAACACAAAAGGAGCGGAGAGAAGCAATCCGTCAAAACGGTCTAACATGCCGCCATGCCCCGGAAATATGCTGCCTGAATCTTTTATGTTCAGGCTTCTTTTTAACATAGATTCTACCAGATCGCCCAATGTTCCTGCAATTACTATTATTAACGCCATAACCATCCAGTCCTTTAATTGAAGGTCGGTATAAAAAAGTGATATTATATAGGCTATAAGCAAAGCGCTTGCAGCGCCACCGATGCTCCCTTCCCATGTTTTTTTCGGAGAGATGCGTTCAAACAACCGGTGCTTGCCGAATTTGCTTCCGAAAACATAAGCGCCTGTATCATTCGCCCACAGAAGAAATAAATAGCCTAATGCAATATGCGGTTGATAATTGCCGTCAGCATCTGAATTTACTCCGATAGAGATAAATAAACTGAATGGAACAGCAACATAAATAATTCCGGTTATGGTAAGTGCAATGTTGATGAATGGGCGTTGTGATTTTCTAAAGAGTTCAAAAATAAAAATCATAAAATATAAAAGAGCAATTAATGCAGGTATCTTGAAAGTGATCGCAAGGTCGCTCGCCCAATCAAGCCTGTAAACAGTTTGTTTAAGATAGGAAAAATATATAAAAATCAGCGAGGCTATTATGGCTCCGAAAATAATTTGCGGCTTTATTTCTTCAGCAGAAACCATTTTATAAAATTCCAGGACGGAAAGCAGGGTGATGAAAAGAAACAAAATGCAGAAAGCAAGCGGACTCAGTACGATGGAGCCAATCACCACAGCTATAAAAATGATTCCCGTAATAGTCCGTTGTAATAAGTTGCTCAAAGATTGTTATTGTTTATGATGATTTTTGAAAGCGTTTCGTTTTCTGCTGCCACGTACAATTCAATTTCCCCGATGGAAATGTAGGAAGAATCTTTTTTATTAATTTCAAAAGACGGAATCCCGTTATCTTCAAGCACTGCTTTCACAATTTCTACTTTGTGGATTTCTGCAGAAGAATAAATTTTTATCCAGCCTTCATTCATTTGTTATTAGTCATTGGTCATTAGTCATTGGACATTGGACGCCTGGCATTTGATACTTGTCACTTGCTCTTTTCTATTTAATGACTAATGTCTAATGACCAATGTCTATACTGATTCATCAACCAAAAATAAAAATAATTCACCAGGTCCCTGCGCACCGGTGACTACGATGCCTTCAATATCTGCAGTTTTAGAAGGGCCCGTTATGAAAGTCATAGAAGACGGAAGCCTGTCATTGTATTTTTTTTTCATGAATGCAAAAGCATCTTTCAAATCATTTTCTAATTGGCTGACAGTTGCATAAACAATATGTACGGGTGTGAAAAAAGGTAATATTCTTCCGCTGCTGCTTGCTGATGAAACTAGGACGCTGCCGGTACGCGAAACAAGGCATTCGCAGGACGTAATGACTGCTTCTGCAGTGCGCGATGCAGCTTTTTCCTGGTGGGGAAATTGAATTTCACTTAAAAAATCAGAAAGCTTTTTTTCTGCACAAATAATTTCTTTCCAGTTTTTTTTCTCTGCAAGATTGAGCAATGATTCAGCAAATTCCATTTTGTTTTCACAAAAAATAAAATTGCCGCCTGCTTCGCTGAACCGCTGTGCAAAAATCAGCTCAGGAACATCGTCATTTAAAGGCGCATAAACTGAACTGTCAAAATCAAGCTTTGGATAAAGGTTCGGAGTTTTTTGAATTAAAGCGCTGCGAACTTTTTTTAAAACTTTTTCGCGCGAAGTGCTTTCCTGCATAATCAGTCAGCGTTCTTGGGTTCCTTTACGGGTACTTCTGAACCGGGTTCAGAATTTTCTTTTTTCTCAATAACTTCTTCCGTGGTACCATTGGTCGGAAGAACAGCCTTTGGTTTTTTCTCTGCTTTTTTAGCAATAGGTTCGGGATCTTTCCACTGACGTTTTCCAAAAATTTCTTCGAGGTCTTCTTTAAATAAAACTTCTCTCTCCAAAAGGCGAAGCGCCAGAACATCTAATTGCTCTTTATGCTGGCTGAGAATTTCCTTTGTCCGTTTATAAGCGCTTTCAATCAGCTTGCTGACTTCCTCATCAATTATTTGTGCAGTTTTTTCACTGTAAGGTTTTGTAAAAGCATACTCCTGGTTGCCCGATGAATCGTAGAAACTGATATTACCTATTTTTTCATTTAATCCGAAAATAGAAACAGAAGCATACGCCTGCTTGGTGATTTTTTCAAGGTCACTCAACGCCCCTGTAGAAATACTTCCGAAAGTAAGTTCTTCTGAAGCCCTTCCGCCCAATGCCGCGCACATTTCATCAAAAATTTGTTCTTTGGTAGTGATAGACCGCTCTTCGGGCAGGTACCAGGCAGCGCCTAAAGAATTCCCTCTCGGTACAATGGTGACTTTCACTAACGGGTGAGCATATTCTGACAACCAGCTCACAGCAGCGTGACCTGATTCATGATAGGCTATAATTTTCTTTTCCTGCGCTGAAATAATTTTATTTTTCTTTTCCAGTCCCCCGATAATGCGATCAACGGCATCAAGAAAATCCTGTTTATCAATAGCAGTTTTATTATTTCTTGCAGCAATTAAAGCAGCTTCGTTACACAGGTTGGCAATGTCAGCGCCCGAAAATCCGGGGGTTTGCTTTGCAAGAAAATCTATATCAACGGATTTATCTAATTTCAATGGCTTGCAATGCACGAGAAAAATTTCCTTTCTGCCATTCAAATCAGGAAGTTCCACATAAATCTGCCGGTCAAATCTTCCAGGGCGCATTAATGCACGGTCAAGTACATCAGCACGGTTGGTGGCAGCAAGAATAATCACACCGCTGTTGCTTGCAAAACCATCCATTTCAGTGAGCAATTGGTTCAATGTGCTTTCGCGCTCATCATTGGCGCTGAAAGACGGAGCCTTTCCGCGCGCCCGACCGATGGCATCAATTTCATCAATAAAAATAATGGCAGGAGCTTTTTCTTTTGCCTGCCGGAATAAATCACGAACACGCGATGCACCCACTCCGACAAACATCTCTACAAAATCAGAACCTGAAAGGGAGAAAAACGGAACCTGCGCTTCACCGGCAACGGCCTTTGCCAATAAAGTTTTTCCTGTTCCCGGAGGGCCCACTAACAATGCACCTCTCGGAATTTTTCCGCCAAGCTGTGTGTATTTTTTTGGGTTTTTTAAAAAGTCAACAATTTCCATTACTTCCACTTTGGCTTCTTCCAACCCTGCTACGTCATTAAAAGTAACTTTCACATGGAGGTCTTTGTCAAAAAGAGTGGCTTTTGATTTTCCAATGTTGAAAATCTGGCTGCCTCCTCCTCCTCCTCCCATTCTTCGCATGATAAATACCCAAAGCATTATCAGCAATGCAAACGGGAGCAGCCAGCTCATTAAAATGTCCCAATAATTTTTTTCGTTGTTATTATAGCTGATTCCTACTTTCTGATCATCGGGTAAGTCTTTTTG
>DATEMK010000370.1:0-15119 GCA_035275625.1 Bacteroidia bacterium | reverse complement strand
GATATTGATGTGCTAATATTACATGGCGGTAATCGTTATTTCGTAGAAGAAATTCAAAAATATTTGATTCAAGATTTAGATTTATCCACTTATAAGGTAATTGACATTCCAGATGATAATATTAGTCAAGATGAAAAAGTTGATTTGTGTATAAAGCACTCAAAAAGTATTTTAGTTTTATTATCGTTTGATGATGAAATTGACAATTCTACCAGTGCAAGACCAAATTTATACGATGAAATTTCAAGGATAAAAAATAATAAGGATTGTGTTCATATTTTTCAAGAAGTAAAAAATAATAATCCTGTAAAGTTGCCATCAAATTTAGATTCAAAAATTAGCACAACATTATTTTCAAAAAGCGCGGTTGATAAACTAAAAAAAGATATTAAAGAAAAATTCATTAATTGTATTAAAAATAATAATAAAATAAAACCTCAAAAAGAAAATGGCTCTTTTTCAGCTTTACGAAAATTTAAACAATTATATGATATAGAATTTTCAACTTTTTCATATTATTCTGATGTAATGGATAAAAATGATTTAGAAAATATAATTGAATTACAAAATAATCTTATTAAAATTTCAATAGAATTTATTTTACAACATAAAAATGTAAATATTTTCATGGATTCATTTACCGAATTACTAGAAAATGCATTTATTGAATTATCCAATAGTATATACAAGAATTTAATGGCAGATATTCGCGTTTGTGAAACGAAAATTCAAAATTTGGCCTACCGTAAAAAAGAAAACGAAAAATTATCTTCTGATTTATATAATATGAAGCAAGCAGAAATAAAAATAAAATATTTAATTAAGCAAATGAAAAAAAATAAACAAAAAACAGCAATTGCCAGACAAATACTAGACTTGTATAAAGATTGCATTGATCATATTAATAAAACTAATTGATGAAAAATAAATATTCAGATATTATTATATTTGGAGATATTGAGTCACAAATCTTAACAAACTTGGTAAATTATTTAACTAAAAGTTTTAACTTTTCAGTAAATGCTTTTAATATTAACTTACTTAGCCAAGATGCTCAGTTGAATGGTATAAAGAACAATATAAAGCAATCTCTTTACCTAGTGATTTTAATTACATATAATAAAAATAAATTAACTGTAGGTCCATTTGCTGTGTTGAGTAATTTATTTCATGTGGTTGGTCAAAATAATTATTTAATAATTCGTGAGAAAAAAGTGAATTTAATTTCGGGTTATGAACCCCTTTTAAAAAATAAAATACCAGAAATATTATTTGATAAAAGAGACTTAATATCCTTATATGTAAAATTAAATCGGGAATTATATAATTCGCAAAAGTTGGTTAAAACTGCTTCAAAATCAAAGTTCGATTTTATCGCCATTAGAAATGAATATAAAGATTTGAATAATTTTTTGGATGAGATGGATAAAATTTGGGAAAATGAATTTGATATGGCGGCTGATTATATAGAAAGAAATGACTGGAAAACTGAAAAAGAATTTCAAAATAAATTAGATGCTTTTTTCATTAAATATTGGACTGTATTTGATGCAATGATTAGAGGTGATAAAGTGGGTAATGCGTTAAAAAAAATTTGCGATTCTCAAATCATGGAAGCGTATTCACTTGCCTTTGATGTTTGGCTTATTGTTGTAAAATCGAGACTAGAATCTCTTGAAGCAAAAATAAGTAACGCAATGGAAAAACAAAAGAATGAGTTGACAAAATCTGATATTGATAAAATGTTTAAAACTGTATATAAATTAATGCAAAATGCTAAGCAAAATAGAAAATCCTTGGAGAATAAAATTGAAATTATCAAAGAAGTGAACGATAAGGTAAGTAAATATTTTAGAATGATATATTAAACTTTACCATTGATTTAAGCAGAGGTTTAAAAATCTTGCAGAGTACAATGAAAAATTTTGGTCAGTCTATACTGTATAATTTTCTCATGGTAGATATTTTCGCCATTTTATGTATGTACACAATCGGTTCAATATCTAGGGCTTTTCTTAGTCTCGTTAATTACAGTTCAATCAATTAATTAAAAACTTTATTTCCGTCTCTGAACATTCTCGTCTCTCACTCTCACATAGGCAACCCTTCAGCTGTATACGAGTTGGAGAGGTCTCTGTCAAACGTATGAATAAAGTAATTCTATACTTTAAGCTGCTCTTTTAATGTTCTATAGAGATTTGCTTGGCCACCTGATCCTGGAATGAAATTAGTTCTATTAAAATCTTTATCAGCTAAGTCAGATTTATTAAAATAGTTTTCATATTTATCAGATGTTACTACTTCACCAATCTTCCCAATTTTCACATAGAGATCTTTAAATAAATTCATTAAAGCAATAAAACCAGTTGATTTGTTTAATATCATTTCAGGTTCAACAACTTTCCATGCAGTTGGCCATTTTGTTTCAACAGCCTTAAAGTATTCCCATATAATTTTAGCAATTAAAGCATCCTCCTCATCAATAAACAAATTACGTAAAGGCCTATTTAATAATTCCTTTCCCGTAAACTTTTCAGGCTTGTTTCCTCGTTTGTAAATATCTCTATCCGTCATTAGGTCTTTAGAATATAATTTCATTAAGGATTCAGAGAAAGTTGCTTGCGTGATGGTTTCTTTTTCTTTATCATCTGCTGTTCCGAGAATTTTTATTTTATCTTTAAATGGACTGCCTGTTTTTTGATTTAGTGCTCTAACAATATTGTGAGCTGTTTTGTGTGGACTTCTATGAGTTGCAAATTCGAACAAATCCGCAACAAGTGATTTATTCACCTTTGTTTGAGTTTTATTAATCGTTGCAAAAACAATAGCTTGATCCTCCAATTCCATTCCGACAAAAATTGTTACATTGATTTGAAAAGAATTATCGTTTTGAGAATATTCTTCTAATCCTGCTATTCTATGCTGACCATCTAATACTTTAGCAATGTTATCCAAGAAAGGAATTGTCATTATTTCATTTGCTTCATCATAATTCACAACATCCTTTTGATTAATGTGAATGATAACACCAGTTGGAAACGTAGCATCTACCATATTCACATATTTGCCTATTTCCTTTACTCGATTTTTTGATAATTCCCTTTGAATTCCGGTATAAATTTCAACTTCCCTTTGTTCTGAATGAGTATCGAGTCTACGAATATCAGCATAAGTAATTTTAATTAAATCTGAATGATTCAATATTCCAATATAAAATTCTCCAATTGGCTGTTTACACTTTAAACATCTAAAATCGATTGTTTGCATTTCTCTTAAGTTTAAAGTTGTTTCAAAATGTCATCAACACCCTTTTTGCTTTCTTCTTTAATATCCACTTCGGGATAGGATTTTAAGAAGTCAATGTAAATGCTTCTGTAAACAGAAATAACAGAAATAACAAATAAAAATAATGACCCACATCGAATGAAATATGTATTTAATACGTTAGTAGTGTTATTAATTAAATCCAGACAATATATAATTGCATAGAAAGAGGAGCAGATTATTAAAAACCACAAAGATAAATTACTAAGTATTTTATCTTTTGTTTTTCTAATCGAATCTCTATTTTCTCCAAATAAAAATATTGAGCTTGTATAAAGACCGGCACCAAAAAGTAAAAATTGCCCTTCATCTAAAAATTTCCAAATAGCATCCTGTTTATTTAAAATAAAAATGGGTATTAATGACAATATGAAGGGCAATATTACGCCAATTATGTTGTAGGAAAAACCTTTTATCGTTTTTTCTAAATGTATTCTCTTCTGACTTTGCATGGTTTAATAATTTGTAATGATTAATTCATTTACAGCTTTTCTTTCTGCTTTACAATTTACATATCTATATGTTCTGACTCTTTTCATATTCCAACCATTATATAATTTTTTTATCATAGGCGTTTCTGCGTTAGAAATCATAACATTTACTCCTTTTTTACTAAGTTCGGTGGCAGAATGAGAAAGTTCAACTTGCTGTTTGTTTGGAAATTTATCAATAGAATAATGTTGAAAGAAAGAAGTACCATTTAGAGGGGGATAAGGTGGATCGAAATAAACAAAATCGCGATATGATATTTTATTTAAAATGTCTTGATACATAATGTTAATTATTGTTGTGTTTCTTAATTTATTTTGAATTTTTGTTAGGTGTGCATAATCTGGAATTGCAGGCTTGCTTTTTCCAAAAGGTACATTATATTCTCCTTTTTTATTTACCCTGTAAATTCCATTAAAAGAAGTATGGACTAAAAAAATGAAAATGGCTGCTTGATCAATTGTAAATTGATCTTTTCTTTTATTAAAAATGTTTCGTAGCTTATAATAGTATTCGCTACTTGTCTTTTTTTTGTGAAATTCAAGCCTATCTTGAACTTTTTCGGCAGAGTCCTTTATTGAAATGTAGCAATTGATTAAATGCGGATTAATATCTGATAAATACGCATTTGAGAAACCATTAAAAAGAAAAAGAGAACCCGCTCCTAGAAAGGGTTCATAATAATTTTTAAATTTAGTTTTTGGAATATTCTCAGAAAGTACTCGAACGAGATTTTGTTTACCTCCAGCCCATCGTAAAAATGGCTTGACAGCAGAATCATCTTCAATAATTGGTGTATGTATCTTTAATTTATCTATGGGCGTTTTAAACATATTTAATATTCATTACCAACCCTTTGTAAGATGACATAGAGTATATATTTTTTCCTCTTCATCATTCTGTAACCAATCCTCAATGACCACAATATTAATATTAAAAACTGTTACAATATTCCTAATCAGTTTTTTTCTCATTGTACTTGTATGATTTCCTCCGTTTAAATAAAATCCAGCCTTTTCATTTCCACCACATCCAAACTGTAAAATCCAAACTCCTCCGCCACTTTTCCCTTATGTCCCATCCGAGTCTCCTTTTTAGGGACTCGGTTGTTTCATTTAAGCGAAAGTAATTTTTCTTTTTGAATTAACCATCATTGGTGTTTCAATCATAATTTCAAAACATTATCCATTAAAAAACCTCACATCACTGCAAGAGTTGTTCACCAGGCCGTGTGAGATTTTTATGCAGTGGGAGACCGTTCACCCGACTGTGTCAAAAGGAATAAATATCTTTGAGGGAGATACGGGAATTTTATTCAAAGACAGATTGAAGGTTTAGTGCCTCCACATCTGCTGTAGTAACTCTTGTAAAAACCTGCGATTCTGATAAAAACCTGAAAAATATGTACCCGATCACTTCCATCGAATCATTGTCTTTTAGTCTTAAATAAGCGGTATAAGTTTTATTGGTTTTGGGCTGATGTATGACTCCATTTACCCATTCATTATCTTTATATTCAAAATTTCGCAGCACGATATAATTTATAAAATGCTTATCCGGCTCTGAGAGAGGCTGGCCTTTTCTTTCAATGTTTTCAACCCATATCAGTCTTCCGAAGTACATGCCGTCCTGCTTAAAGCAATGCACAACTGTTTCTTTTTTCGGATCCATCCAGTCGCCAAGAATCATATCGCCCGGATCGGCTTGCGCATGGGCAGTGGTGGTTTTAAAAAATATAAATAACACGGTAATCCATAACCCGGATAATTTTTTCTTTCCGGTATTTCTTTTTTTTGTTTTAATAAAACCCATTCCGTTCTTGTAAAGATAGTTATTAAACGAACCGTGGTAAAAATTGTTTTACTTTTTGCATTTCAAATTTCATCTATTTTCCCTGTTTCGTTTTAAATAACGCTCTTTAGTTCATAATTTCTTCTCAAAGCTTAAAGAGCAGGACATAAAGCTTCATCTGTACAGCATAAAGCTTTAAGAGCAGAAGAGAAAGCTTCAATTGCAACACACAAAGTAATAAGAGCGGAAGACAAAGCTTCGTCTGCTCAACACAAAGCTTACAAAAGAGCCCATATAGCTTTGTATTATGAAGTTAAAGCTTTAAGAGGAACGCTTAAAGCTTCATTCGCCTAAGACAAAGCTTAAACAGCAGAAGAGAAAGCTTCATGTTCAAAGCATAAAGCTTTAAGAGCAACAAACAAAGGTTTATGTTTTCCTCACAAAGCTTCAAGAACAACAGGCAAAGCTTTATGTACAACGCATAAAGCTTTAAGAGCACCGGGCTAAGCTTTAAGAGAGGCAACTGTGGCTTTAAGAAGGGTACTGTCCAAATATCCGGGTAAGTATAAAAGAGAGCGTTCATCAACTGTATTAAAATGGCAAAAAAAGAAACCTGCCCCCATGAAAGGGCAGGTTTAACTCCAAAAGAAAAGCATTTACCAATTAATTAATCTCTGTCTTCTACAATAAGCTTTAAAGTTTTTGATTTGTCATTCGTTGTCACTTTCACAAAATAAATTCCGGGGATGAAAGAAGATACATCAAAATTTATTTCATTTTCTCCTGTGTTCACTAATATGTTTTCTGAAAGCGCATCTACCTTTTTTCCTAACGCATCAAAAACCTGCAGACTGATATTTTCTTCAGCCGGCATGGATATAGCTAACACAGCTTCTCTGCTAGCCGGGTTCGGGCTTATAGCTGCGGAGAATGCAGGCGCTTCCGTTTCGTCCGCAAGCAGCTTGCAATTTACAGTTACCGTGGTCGGTGCAGAAACTTTTGTGCATCCGTATGCATCCGTAACTTTCACCCTGTAGATGCCTGTATTTTTTACAGTATAATCCATGGCTGTTGCGCCCGCTATATCATTCACGCTCTTTCTCCACTGGTAATTGAAAGCGCCTCCGCTTGCAGAAAGGATAACACTGTCACCGGCACAAAAAACTGTGGGTCCGCCCGCAGTAATAATTGCCGGGGGAGCCGCGCGGTAAACAACTTTTTTAACTGCTGAAGTGTTGCTGCAGCCTGTTGTAGTGCGCGTTACTGTCGCTTTATACTTTCCCCCGCTCACTACATTATAGCTTTGGCTGGTCGCGCCTGCAATGGCCACGTTATTTCTGAACCACTGATAGGTAAGGTTAACTCCCGGGTTCGTGGAAAGTAAAATTTGTGTTTGCGCACAAACCGAATCAGTTCCCGCTGGGCTGACAAGAGCGCTGGGGCGGGGGTTAATTAAAATATAGCCTGTCTTGGTGAGCGAATTGCTTCCACGTGTGCTCGTAGCCGTCAGTGAAACATCATACGTTCCGGCTGTCGGGTAAACAACGGAAGGATTTTGCAAAGTGGATGAGGATGGATTTCCCCCGGGAAATGACCATATCCACGAATCAGGAAAATTGGTGGACGCATCCGTAAAGTTTATCTGCTGGTCTCGGCAGCCCGTTGTTACACTGCCTGAAAAATCAGGTGCTGGCGGATCGCAGGCGGGATAAACATTCGCTTCCACAAAAGTGGAAAGACCGATAGGATCTGTCACCGTTAACCGGATCCTGTAATAATATATATTGCCATCGCAGCCTACGGGAGAGATCACTGTCGTAGTGATCCTGTTTGTATCCTGGGATTCCGGATGATTATGATTGTTATGATGCAGGAACGTCTGCCATGAATAGCTTAAATCATGATCGGGGCTTTCTGCATCAGTTACGTTCGCCTGCAAAGGCAAGTTTGTAAGATGCGACATAGTGAAAAGATCTCCGTCAGTAAAGCTTGTAATGGCAACCTGCGGAGGCGTATCATTCACATAAACTTTTAATGTTTTAACGGAAGTCTGGCCAATGTTGTCTGTAACGGTAAGTGTAACGGTGAAGGCGACAGGGTTGTTTGTCACGGGATCAAAGGTATGCTGCGGGTTTGCAGCAGAACTGTTTGAAGTTCCATCTCCGAAATTCCATGAATAGGTTAATGGAAGGGCTTCCGGGTCTGTCGAATTGCTTCCTGTGAAATTTACAACTAATGGTTTCGATCCGTAAATTACATCCTGTGAAGCCATCGCAACAGGCGGGTTATTAACTGAAACATTATAGCTAAGCTTCATAATGTTTGAAGGGAATTGCACATAATAGAGGAACTGGTCTTTCGGATTGTATTCAATAAAAACAACTGCGCCTACGCTGCTGCCAAAATCTTTAACAGAGTCGGGAGTATTATTCGCTTTAAACTTAAAGTTCCGAATCCAGCCCGAACCGTAATCTCCGTGGAAATAAGTATTCTGGTAAACTACAGGGTATTTTGTACCACTGTAAAATGCGCTTCCGGAAGCTGCGTTTCCCGCAAATACAGGACCGGGAACGGGTGATGCAATATTGTTCAGATCAACCTGCGATGCGCTGGTTCCGCTCCAGGTTCCTGTTCTTGCATGTGCTGATCCGTGCTGGTAATCAACGGCAGGGCGCGCATGTTTGAACCTGTAAAGAGTGGAAGGAATTTGCACTGATGCATTGCATGGATTGGGCCATGAAGGATTTGGCGTAAGCGTATCCTGTATGCATAATTGTTTGAACTGAAAATACTGCTGGGTGCATCCGCCTATTCCGTATAACGGGTTCGGGGCATCCTGGTTATAAACTGTTAACCCGCTGTATCCGCTATGCCTTGTTAATCCTTCAAAGATTGGCCATCCGAAATTCATTGCCGGTCCGGTCGCTACATTTACGTCTTCAAACGTACCCCATCCTACATCACCGATGTAAAAAACTCCGGGGTCTCCTGCAGTAATGTCGGTGCTGCCTGTTCCCGGTCGTATGCACATGCGGAACGGGTTTCTTAATCCAAGGCACCATACTCTTGACTTAGCTGACCGCGGGTTGGCCGCATCATAATAAGGGTTTGTCGGCAGCCCGTCTCCCGTTGCAGGATCAAATCTCAGCAGCTTGCCGTTTAAGCAATCCACCATCTGCGAACGGAATGCCCCTACATTTTCTTTCGGGCGAATAATTGAATCCGTTAATCCCTGGCTCCAGTAAGTGTCACCTGAACTTCCGCCATCGGCAACATTGTAGCTTGCACCGTCACCTGTAGTAAGCAATAAAGAACCATCAGTTCCAAAAACGAGTTGGCCTCCGCTATGCGATTCATGAAGCAGTGGAATTCCAGTCTTCTTTGTTTCACCAATCAGCACTAACCGGCTTCCCGGTACGGTGGTGGTAAAATTGGTGGCTGCATCGGCAGTGTACCTTGTAACCCTGATGATGGTTGCATTATAATATTCATTTGTGGCAGCATTATAATTTCCCGTTCCGAATTTCAGCAGGTAATGACGGTCAACTGTATAGGCAAGATAAAAATACCCGTTGGTCCTGAAGTCGGGGTCAAGTGCAAACCCGTTTAATCCATGGTCGCGCCAGCCTCCTACTTCTTCGCTGATGTTAAGCAGGGGAAGAGTAATCTTCACACCGTTAGTATCAACCACCCACACCCTGCCGTTCTTTTCCCAAACGTACATCTGGTTGGTTGCATCATAACGGAATCCTTCCACTTCACTCCACCCTCCCATAAATACGGAAGAAGTAAAATTTGCCGGGAAGGTTTGAGCCTGCAGGTGAGAGCTGGTAAAACACAGGAATAAAAATGCAGGTAAGAAAAATAGTTTATTTCTTAAATTAAATAAACAATCAATAACTGGATGGTAAAATGATGTTAACATGAGTTATAGAATTGAAGTTAAGCCCGCAATTTATCACTTCAATAAACCGGTAAAATATTTATTTGGCTAATCTCCTGAATTTTTGGGTAAAGCACTGAAAAACTGTAGTAAGTAGGGACAGGGCAAGCGCCTCTTCTGTCAAAACAGGGAACAAACAGGCATTTTGAATGCAATAAAAAAGGCATCTGCGGGGAGATGCCTTTTCAAATTAAAATGAAAAACTAAACCTAATTGACAACTATTTTCCTGGTATTGACCTGGTCATTATCTGTGATTATTACCATATAAACTCCTTTTGCGAGGTTCTTCAGATCCAGTCCATAAATATTATTTCCGGCAGAAAGAGCATGATTTTCGGTACGCATTATTTTTCCTGTAAAATCCATCAGCTGAAGAAGAATAGTTCCCTCGTGATCTGTAAAATAATTCACCGTAGCAGAAACAGTCGCAGGATTCGGGAAAATATTCATGTCAGAAATGGATTCAATTGCTTCTTCCAACTCAGGGCTTTCCGCTTTTGACAAATATAAATCCATCAAATCTGTATTGCCTGTATGTGTATTTCCCAATCTTAACGGAGGCGTTTCATAATAATCAACGTTTGACCATGCTGTGTAAACAGAATTGCACATAGACCTGATACGCCAGCGGTATTTTGTATTGGGAGCCGCCCCGACTGAAATCTGAGTAAAGGTACCGCTGAAAGGGTTTGTAAAATAGGTTGATTGTGAAACAGGCTCATATATTCTCACCTGCAGGAAATCAACACCTGTGACAGCTGTCCATTTCAGTGTGGCGCTGGTGGCAGCCACAGATGATTCATACAATCCTACCGGGACAGGACAGCTGCAATTAGTCACTGTAACAGCCACGGGTGATGAGGTGGATGTGTTTGATGTAAATGTAACAGTAACTACATAGCTTCCCGAAGTGGTCACAGTGATGGATTGTGTTGTTTGTCCTGTAGACCATATATAACTTATTCCGGCATTTGCAGATAAAACAACGTTGCCTCCCTGGCAAAATGAAGTGGGTCCGTTAGGCGTAATAACTGCCACACCCTGGGTTCCTCCATTAACAGTCACAACAACAGGTAATGAAATGGCTGAACAGCCATTTGAGTTTGTAACCCTAACAGTATATGTACCCGAAGTTGTTACAACAATGGATTGGGTCGTCTGGTTTCCCGGGGACCACAGGTAGCTGCTTCCTGAACTTGCTGTAAGCGTAACACTTCCTCCCTGGTTAAATATCAGCGGGCCGTTGGGAGTTATGGTGGCAGTTGGCAAAGAATTAACCGCAACAACAGTTGCATTTGAAATTTTAGTGCATCCGGCAGAGCTGGTTACCCTGACGGTATAGCTTCCGGCAGCTGTAACCGTAATAGCTTGTGTCGTCTGATTTCCGGGAGACCATAAATAACTGCTTCCGCTGCTTGATGTAAGAGTCACGCTGCCTCCCTGGCAGAAAGTAAGCGGGCCTCCTGCTGTGATGGTGGCAGTCGGAAGAGAATTAACAGTAACGGTAACCGGTGATGCAACAGCAGTGCCTGATGCGGATGTCACTGTAACAGTATAATTTCCGGAAGTTGAAACATTAATAGCCTGAGTTACTGCACCGGTGCTCCACTGATAGTTCGTTCCGGAGCTGGCAGTAAGAGTGACACTGCCGCCCTGGCAAAAAGTGGTCGAACCATTCGGAGTGATGGTTGCAGTATTGCTGCAGGGATTTGGCGCAGTTCCATATAGGGCTGTGCTATTGGTTGTTAAAGCTATTTTATCAATTTCGAGATAGGTATTCGTGGCAGTAATCCTTAATTGGTGTGAAGCCAAAGAAAGGCTTGTATAACTGACAACCTGGTTAGAGGTAGTAAACCTGTACCATACCCAATTAGTGTCTTTAATGCAATCAAATACCTTTGAATTTGTTCCGTCCATAAGAACGGTAAACCCGGTAGAAATACCGCTTTTACTTCTCGCCCTCACCCACAGATAATAGTTTTGTGTTGTTAGTCCGCGGGGTAAAAAATTATAGTCAACATTCGTAGAGGCATTGAATCCTACACAGCTTGTCGCCTGTGTAAAATCACCTGAAGCTGTTCCTGCGGGAACTTTTGTTTTGATCACCACATTTGTATTTACATTATCAAAAAGTTCAGCTTCCAGGTTAAAGTCCTTTGTCCAGTTATAAGGGTAAATACTTTCATGCCATCCGTCAACCTGGTAAAACACAGGCGCTGACGGTACGGTATTATCATAAATATACGTAGAACCCTGCCTTCTTACTTTGAATTTTAACGTTTGTCCGCTTAAAGTTATGGTAGCCACACTTTCATTTTCCGCATTTCCCATCATGCCTGAATTTGGCTGAATGGTTCCTGTGATTGCATATTTATTAGTTGAATTATGCTTCCTGATCACCACCAGCTTTCTCAAATCGCCTGTTTGAAAACTAAATGCCATGAAAGTCCGGTTTACATTATCATTCCAGACATCTCCACTCATTAAGGAACCATTCCGCATTAAATCTTCATAACGGCTGGCAACTGCCTGTGCGTAAGAAGGCATTACCGCCTGCCATGCATATCCTTTAGGGCTGTAAGGAGGAGGATTGGGCGGCATGTAAGATGCCTGTTCGTTGAAATATCCTGTATAGAAAAATTCCGCTCCGGACATATTCAGACATTTCAATAAGCCAAGCCATTGTGCCGGCCTTACATCATTTTCAGGATTTATATCCCAGCCTGCGGCAATATAAGGTGAATATAATTTATCACCCCCTGCCAATTCATTGTAACGGCAATCCGCTATCCATTGCCATCCATGCCATGCCGAAATCCATGTTCTCCAGTTTTTAGGCCACCTTACATAAAAATCAGCAGTTGAATAATATTGACCGTTAATAGGAGTGTTTACATATTTCATTTGTTCCCATCTGAACTGGTATTCCCTGTGGCCATCTAATCTGTACTCTGTAAATTTTGCATTGGCTAACCTTGGCAAAGACATGAACTGATCACGGTAAGCCTGTGTTTCATTTTCCTTTATTTTTTTGGCAAGAAAATTTTCCCAGTCCAGCCCGGATGAATTTTTTGCTGCAGTTACAACAGGATCTGCTGCCAATGCAGTATTTGTTAAGAAAGGAAAAACCTCACCGTTTTCAGTAACAAGATCCACATTTCTCGTTAAGCCGCTTAAGGCTGTTGAAAGCAAACTGTTTGCAGCCTGCCCGTCTGAAACGTAATCAGCAATCGGAGCTGTTGGTCTCCAGATTTTATTTGAAGTAACATTTCCGTTAAGATCTAAAAATTGTCCGCTGGAATTCTGCACGTAATGATCATTTGCAAATCCCTGGTACCATATTTTCGTATTCCCACCGTTGATTTGCGGTCTCAAAGTCATTAAAGCAACTTTCCACTGCGGATTTGCATTGGCAAGAGTTACCCAGGAATTAAACCCGGTTCCGCTCCATCCTATATTCAGCATGTAATTAAAATTCCTTGCCAATTCTGATTGAATAATTACACTGTTTGCATCCGCCTGTGCGTCCGTAACACCCGGCTGAAAACGGCTTCCGAAATACATGGGATCCATCAGGTTAAAATTAGGAAGCAATGTATGTCCTGCTTTATATCGCGGGGCGGGAAATGTCTTTAACTGATCAATTGCAGAAACTGTAACGTTTGGATGTCCCGGTGGAAACTCAGTCAGATCAATGCCTGCTGTGACAGAAGCAGGTGCTGGCGGAGGAGTTGATGTGTAGCTGAAGCTGTAATGCTGATGGCTTTGAAAATTTGTATAATGTTTGTAAATCATATTTGCAGGCAGCCCATAAGAATAAATTGCAAATTCATCGTAATCTCCATAGATCTGTTCATAATAATTATAGGTATCAATCATCAGGTCTTTGTTGGTTGATGTCGTATTATTAAAGGTGCCGGTCGTGGTAACTTTTGAAAATCCTGCAGGAAGCTGACCGTCTACCCACACTTCTTTAACTCCTGTGTGCGAATTGTACTTAAAAACAAAGTGGTGCCAGTTGCCATCCATATAATACCCGTAGGATTTTCTGCCCACCTGGTTCAGCTCAATATGAAAATCGTCCGTCTGGTAATTTCCGCCTGCATCTTTAATAGTGGTGGCAAACTGGATGTCCGGGTAGCTGATCCTGCCGGTGAAAGCCCCATCCTGCCTGTAAAATAATTTGGCGGTGTTAAACTGGTAGCCCGGCCTGAATAAAAATTCTATGGTAAAAGCTGAATCAGTCGGAAGCTGCCCGCCCCTGACGTAACCCGTAGCGGCATTGTATGTCATGTATTTTCCCACTCCCGCATTTGCAGGATTGGTGTTTATAGTATATTGCGATGAATAATAATTAGGATCCAGGTTAAAAAGACTCATAGAATCTTTTAACGGATTTGAAGTGTTGTCAAAGGTCCAGTAGCTTCTTGGCAAATAATTCTGAGCATTGGTAATTGACACGCTCATTAAATATAAACATAGCATTAAAGCATAAATTTTTGAGAAGGAAAATGCGTTGGCATTCTCCTTAGTGGGAAGTTGTTCAATCATGTTTAAATAGATTTTGTAATTGGTTATTTTAACTTTAGCTTAAGGGATCCGTCAGGTTTTTTATTCAATTGGTTTCTATAAGCAAGTGGCGAATGTAGTTTTAAAAAACTAATTGCCAAAGCATTTAATCCACTTTTGCTTGTACATGCCTGATTTTCAGTAATAAAAACTTATTAACATATTGTTAATTACTTCCATTGACCAACCATTTCCTGTGATTCACCACAAAAAAATAGCTTTTCACCCTAAAGTCTAAATGCATGGAAAGTTGATTTTTGAGGGTCACCTCCTTTCTCTTTTTAGGGACATTTTTGTGTTTAATATCCAAAATAAGATCATCAAAAAAAAGATTGGAAAAAAGAAATTAATTATGCTTAATGCCTTTTCACTTTCGAATAAAACAAATGATCTGAAAAATAATTTCCGTTTTTGTTTGAGGAAAAAGAAAATTCAATGTTAATTTTTGGTGTTGAAAATTTGTTAAAAGTTTTTGCAATTCATAAAATGTAATTCATCATTTTCGCCTGAACAAAAACAGAACACATTATTAAAATAATCTGCGCATGGAAGTTTCAGTAATCATTCCTGTTTATAACGAAGAATTAAACCTGCCCAAAATTTATGACCGGCTTAAAGGTGTTATGAATACGATGCAGGTTAGCCATGAATTTATTTTTATCAATGACGGCAGCCATGATAAGTCCATGCAGCTTATTAAAGAGCTGGCTGCAAATGACTCTTCGGTTCGCTACATAAATTTCAGCCGGAATTTCGGACACCAGATTGCCGTTACTGCCGGTTTGGATAAATCACGCGGAAATGCTGTTGCAATTATAGATGCCGATCTGCAGGACCCGCCCGAGCTGATCATTGAAATGTATGCAAAAATGAAAGAGGGCTACCAGGTGGTGTATGCAAAACGCAGGAGCCGCAAGGGAGAAAGCGCCATGAAAAAATGGACAGCTAAAGTTTTTTACCGCCTGCTTGCTCGCATCACTTCCATTTCTATTCCTGTAGAC
>DATEMK010000369.1:0-2261 GCA_035275625.1 Bacteroidia bacterium | reverse complement strand
AAAAGAAAAGATTGAGGAAAAGCATATTCTCTGAGTATATGATCAGCCTGTATTTCTCACTCTATTCAAAAATAATTTTTTCTGTTTTATAAAACTGATCGTCAATATAAACCGTTAAAAAATAAATTCCTTTTGCAAAATTTTTATTTTTGAGGTTGAGCTGGCCTTTTGAATTTTTTATTTCCAACTGCAGCTCTTTGACTTTTTTGCCAAACTGATCTTCAAGAATAATTTTTGCCTTCCCCTGTTTCCCGGAATAACTGATTGTCACATTTGTGGAAGATGACACAGGGTTAGGTATGATGGACACATTTAATATTTGATTATCTGTTTCCGGTACTCCCACCGGCTGCCAGCATTCATGAATACAGGACGCAAGGCTGTCGTTACCAATGTAAGGAAGAGAAAACATGTCTTCCAGTGTGCAGAGCAAGCCATAATGATCATGATAGTTGGGATAAACACCCTGCACAACAAGTGAAGGTCCATATATAATTAACGGAACACGGTTTTGAGAGTTACCATCATCCTCATCAAAAGTTAAAATAAACAGACTATTGTTAGCCTGGCACCAGTTGATGTATCCAGATAAATTAGACCGTATCCAGTCATCACCAATAGTGATCCGCAGGGGATCAGGGCCGTCATGCATGTTATTATCGGCATTAGGAATTACAAAACAGAGGTCAGGAAGGCTATCGTAGTCTGATGGGAAATATGTAAAAGGCAGGTTTAACGAATCTTCTTCCGGAAGCTGGTGCTGTGCAGGAAACGGTCCCTGCCAGCAAGGCCATGGTGTGTGTTTAAAATAATAATTCCCGGTTGACCAGGAAATAATCGCTCCCGGATCAGGAAGGTCTTCAGCATATCCTTTGAATGTAAATCCTGAATCAATAAGAGAAGAAGCTAAATTGGGAGTTGAAAACGGAAGCAAACCAAGGGGAAAATCGTCATCAATTATTCCCTGGTCACTGCCTGAAAAAAGTTTTATATAATTAGGCTGGCTCGGATACCCCAACCCGTGATAATCAGAAAATAAAGCTCCTGCACCGGCAATGGAATCTATATAGGGAGCATACGTGCTGTCAATAATATACTGGTAAGAATGATTTTCAAGAATGACAACGACAACTTTATTTGGTTGTGGAATAGGTTGCGAAAAAAGCCGGAGGGGCAGAATAAATAACAAAAATAATTTTTTGGCCATGGAAGACAGCTTTTATTTATAAATTTTTGCTTACATTTTCAAAAGTAGAAACGAAATGGTAAAAATGAGTCATGAGAAAGTAAAATCCCATATCCGCAATTTTTGATTTCCAAAAAAACTTTACGATAATTACTTTTTCACCAATTTTTTCATTCCGACCGTTTCATCTCCATCCGAGACATTGATAAAATAAATTCCGCATTCAAGCACATCAATATTCATTACAAAAGCATCACTGAAAATTTTATCGCTGCCGATATCTTGTTCTAAAATATTTTTTCCGGTTACATCATAAATGGCAACCCTTGCACCGTTAGTAAAATGATGAAATGCTTCCACTGTAATCAGGTCACCTGCCGGATTCGGATATATAGAGAAGTTACCACTCGGAGCGAAACCCGGAGACTCTGCTGCAGTCGTATTGCATGTGCCCGGAATATTAGCGTCTAACCATGCTATGCGGTCAACGATCCATTGTTTGAGATGATCAATTTCTTCCTGGTAAGTAGTTGCGAGAGGGGAAGGATTGGGCCACACATATACCCCGAGAATGGGATATTGCACAAAATGCCTTTGCTGCGATTCATCTAACAAGGCAGCAATGCTGTCTATGTAATGGAACATATAGACAGTATCCAGCACACTGTTTCTTAAAGAAGTCCAGCGGCATTTCAGGTTATTTTTAAATTGCGTGTCGAGCATAAAACGTTTCCACCAGAAAGGAAGATCGGTTGCACAATAATCTGTAATTCTATAAGCCCATCCCGAAGGAACTTCATTGTTACAATAATCTGCATTGTGCCATGCAAGATTGAAATCCCAAACGGGGCCCATTTTTATTTTCCTGTAATTGCTGTTTTTATCTTTATGAAAAAAAGAAGACAACCGGTAGCCGTCAACATTTTTGCTCACTTCATTCAAAATAAAAAAGTCAATGACTGATGGTTCATCTGCAAAATTGCGCCAGCCTGCAACCGGGTCGGTAAAAAGGGGAGATGCTAAAGCATCTTCAAAACTATCCGTAAATTGTTCAATATAGTTTTGCTGCTGCGGC
>DATEMK010000368.1:0-7461 GCA_035275625.1 Bacteroidia bacterium | reverse complement strand
ATCCCAAGTTAACCAAAGAAGAAGATTCTTAAAAAACAACGCAGCTTTTAGCAACGGCTTTAAGTTTTTATGAAATTTTAAAAATCTGCAAAGGGAACAACTAAATTCTCTTGCTGTGTTGTAACAAATATCAATCTTAATAAATGAGGCTTGTCATGGAACAATGTACTCCGCCAGTTAATTTTTTTTAAACAGTCTTTAACAAAGACTCTGCTTTTGCTCAGTTTCACGCACTGTGAAATTTATCTTGCACCCCCCGCAAAAATTATTTCACTGTGAAGTTTTTCCGGCATATTCCCTCATGCCAATTATTTAAAACTACCAAAAAATAAAAGTTACATTCTAACATTTAAAATTTATTCCAATGAAAACCAAAATAAATATCATAATAGCGTTCTGTATTCTTAGTTCTTTAATTCTTATTACCCGCCTGGAGGCAACAACTTACAGCTGGGTAGGAAATACATCAACAGACTGGGGGACAGCAGCGAACTGGGGCACAGGAGTCCCCACAACAAACGATACTGTTACAATTACATCAGCCGGAACTTTTCAACCCGTTTTAGATCATGACAGAACGGTTAAAAAGTTTACGATGAGTTCAGGTACGTTAAACCTCAATGGTTATAATTTAACAATAAGCAGCGTATCTACTTTTACTTTAGGAACCATCAGCAATGGAAAAATTTATCCTAACGGTGTGCAGGCTACTTATTTAGGTACTACGTTCGACTGCGAGGTGAATTCCGTTGCGGGAAAAATTTACTTAAGCGGCAGCACCTTTAATTACCGTTCTTATTTTGAGGATACAATTACTAACGCAGCCCATTACGGAGGAGGGGGCAATACCTTTAATGCCTCTGTAATAATCAAGAAAAATTCAGGCAGCCATTTTGGAATTGCAAATACAACTGGAAATACGTTTAACGATACGGCTACATTTTTAAATGTGCGCGGCACCAACACTCTTTTGGTGACCGACCAGGGAACTACTTATTTTAACGGGCATATTTATCTGGGAGCTAACACAGGCGGGGACGTTTACTTTTCAGGCGCTTCAACACTTGCTTCCGGCAAGACGATTAACGTTGACGGAACTACAGGTTATACATCAGGAGACCTGCGGATATACAATATGACGCAATCAGGAAGCACTGCCCAATCATTTACACTAACCGGTGCTGCAACCGTTTACTGCTACAATGATACATGGAACGGAGCTGTCTCATTCACTGCACCGCATGTGCTGATTAAAATGAACACCTTTAACAGCACCGCTTCATTAATCCAAACGAGCACTACTACGGGCTCAAACTCAGACGGAGGAAACACATTTAATGGAGCAGCCACCATCAGTTGCACAGGAGGTTCTCAATTCAGGCTGGGAATGACGTATGATGATACGTTCAACAGCGACCTGACTGTAACCGGGAATGTGCAGATCGGAGCAGCTAATACAACAATCCTTAAAGGTAACCTTACAGCAGGAGGAAGTAATACACATTTTAACAGTTCAGGAGTGACCGGAACTTTAAAATTTGCAGGCAGCAACTCACAGCACATTTCTTCCAATGGAACCGGAGTTATCGGGTTTAACAAAATGAAAATTGATAAAACAGGGGGCAGCGTAACGCTCGATACAACTATAACTGTTGATGACACACTTACTTTTGTAAATGGAAATTTTATATCAACATCATCGCATTTCCTTTCCATGCTTGCGGCCAGCACCGTTACAGGAGCATCCAACAGCAGCTTTGTTTCAGGTCCTGTTAAAAAAACAGGGAATACGGCCTTTGTTTTTCCAACAGGAAAAGGAAGCGATTACCGTGCGATTGAAATGAGCGCTCCGGGTTCAAGTACCTATGCATTTACAGGAGAATATTTTAATACAGGTCAAACGCTGGGCTACGCAAGAGATACTACTCTTTATACTTTAAGCCAGTGTAATTACTGGAATTTAACCCGCAATGTGGGATCTACAAATGTTACAGTAAAACTCTATTGGGATTCACTGGCATGCGGGCTTATTGACTCTGCCAGTGTGAAAGTGGCAAATTGGAACGGCAGCACATGGAAAGATTTAGGCAATGGAGGAATTACAGGAAATAAATTTATTGGTAAGGTAGTCAATTCAACTACTGTGGTCACCTATGGTAACTTTACGCTCGGTTATCACTACAATTTCTTTACAAAGATCACGACCGGACCCGTTGTGCAAGAAAGTTGCGATAGTTATTTTGCTTCGTGGGGAGATTATGATAACGATGGTGATTTGGATTTATATCACTCATTGTTTTTCGCTTCTCCCAGCAATACTACCGGTAACAATTTAATGTTCCAAAATAATTGTAATGGAGAATTTACGAGAATTACAAATATCCCGGATAATGTAGTGACCGATGGACTTACTGGCGTTTATTCCAATTGGGTAGATTATAATAATGACGGTAACCAGGATTTGTATGTAGGGCCAAACTACTTATATGAAAACCAGGGAAATGGAAGTTTTATCACTATTACAGGCACTGCAATTACTGCCGGTCATACGATTGGTGACGCGGGATTTGCGGATTACGACAATGATGGTTTATTAGATGTGTATGGAGGAAGAGACACTATTTATAAAAATAATGGTGCAGGAGATTATGACATTGATGTTGTTGCCCCTTTTAATACAGTTGCGAGCGCTGACAGAGGAGATTGCACGGCATGGGCGGACTATAATAATGATGGTAAAATAGATATGCTTGTAACAAATGCAGGAACCGATAACCATTTGTATTTTAATAATGGCGGAACTTTTACATGTGATTCCAGCAATTCTGATATTTCAGCGCATCAAAATTCTTATGGCTGTGCCTGGGGTGATTATGATGACGATGGTTATTTAGATTTCTATTTAGGAAATAACCTGTCGGGTAACAGGCTTTTTCATAACAATGGAAATGGCACTTTTACAAAAATCACAACAGGACCCGTTGCAACAGTATCAGGTCCAAGCCAGTCAGGAGCGTCATGGGCTGATTTTGACAACGATGGTGATTTAGATTTATTTGTACCAACTTTCTCACAGAACCTTCTGTTTACCAATAATGGAAGCGGAACTTTTACGCAGAATATCACTGAAATTGTTGCAAAAGACGTAACTGTTGAATCTTATGGAGGCACCTGGGCTGATTATGACAACGATGGCGATTTAGATCTTTTTGTTCCCACTGCCTTTAATAATCATCCGAATGATTTGCTGTACAGGAATGATGTATTTCAAAGCGGGGCAGGAAGGAACTGGATTAAATTCCATTGCATCGGAGTCACCAGCAACACCGATGCTATTGGAGCGCGTGTTTACGTTAAGGCCCAGATTAACGGGGTCAGCAAATGGCAAATGAGAGAAATCAATGCGAACAGCACACGAGGCGGAGTCAGCAGTGGCATGACCGGCCATGTAGTTCACATAGGATTGGGAAATGCCTCACTTATTGACAGCTTAAAAATTGTGTGGCCCAAATCATCAACAACCCAAATATTTACAAATGTTGCTTTAAACAGGTTTTTGGAAATTACAGAGGGAGTAAATGCAATTGTTGAAAAGCAGCCCTGCATTCCGGATTTACCCATTACAGACCTGGGTTTTGTACATGGAAGAATTTATAACGATGTAAATAGTAACTGTACCTATGATTCGGGAACTGATAACCCGATTGCAAATAAATTTGTACAGGCAGAACCGGGTGCTTATTTTGCTTACACAAATGACACCGGGTATTACAGCCTTGGTTTACCGGCCGGTGAGTATAACGTAAGCACTAATTTTAATACAGACCAATGGGATTTGAGTTCCTGCCAGGTTGATAGCCTCGTTCCTGTTTCTGTTTCTGCTTCTAATCACATATACGACATTGATTTTTCAGAAGAGGCAAGAATTATACCCTGTGACAGCTTTTATGAGTTGAATATAAATTCAATAGGTATTGTTCAGGGTCCTTGCGATAGCGGTTTGGTTTTGACTTCCCCTTGTCCCGGTTATCTGCATGAGTATTGTTTTGACGTTACCAACCACAGTTCTTTTGCCTCCGCTCCAAATACTGTATTTAGTGTTGTATTTCCTGCCGGCTTTACAATAATTGGAGTTTTACCCGGGGCGTTTGGATGGACCGCTACCTTTACAAATACAATTGCTCTGACATATCCTCTCACTATCCCGTCCGGAGGGACATTCAGTTTTTGCTTGTTTGTTATCCCTTCGGGAAACCCTCCATATTTGACAACTTTTGATTTTCAAAATTCAGGGACCGGGGGTAATCTTATAGTTGACGGAAATTTTGAATCAGGTACAAATGCAAATTTTGCATCGGATGCTCCTTATGTTTTAAACTGCGCACCTACCAGTGTTTCTAATAATTATTGTATTGGTAATGTACCCTCCGCTATGAACGGTGGATGGGTTAATCCATTTACTGCAGTCAGCGGAACTAATTTTTTATATGCCGATGGAACCACAACAGCAGCCAGGGATGTCTGGAGTCAGAATGTTGCTGTTAACGCAAATACACAATATACAGTATCAGGATTTTTCGCAAACATAATAAGAGCTAATATACCGAATACTGCTGCCCCGGATATGCAATTATTGATAGGCGGTGCCCCGGTTATTAACACCGGGCCAATAGCGGCAGGTTTAGGCTGGAATATGTGGGCGGGAACCTGGTGTGCGCCAGATTCAACTGGCCCATTTACGATCGATATCAGATCATTGAGTACTGCAGGAGTGGGGAATGATTTTGGAATAGACAGTCTTGAGTTTTTTGAGAATGTTGGTCCTCCTGCTACATTGCTCGAAACAGACACCTGTTCATGCGACCCCAACGATAAGTTGGTAACACCTGTTGGCTGCGGTCCAAATGGAAATATTAAAAAAGACCAGCAGTTACTTTACACCATTCGCTTTCTTAATACCGGCACAGGCAATGCACATGATATTACTTTAAGAGATGTTTTGGATTCCGATCTTGATTTAAACACTTTACAAATCTTATCAGCGAGTGATACAATTACTAATATACAGGTCATACCCGATACTACTTTAATTGTAACGCTTGGCGGTATTGAACTCGAGCCTGACAGTTCCGGGTTCGTTTCTTTCAGTGTTTACCCAAAAACAGGCCTTGCAGATGGAACTGCGATTACTAACCAGGCAGGGATTTATTTTGATAACAACGCAGTAGTTCTTACAAATATTACCCTCAGTACGCTTTATGACCTTCCGCAACCCGAGGCCCTGTTCACTTACCAGCACGATTGCAGCAGTTCAGGACGTGTTTATGATTTTGAGTACACTGGCAGCACACCTGATAATGCAACGTATGCATGGACATTCACAAATGGTACTCCTTCGACTTCTACCTCGCAGGACCCGGATAATATCACATTCAGTTCTGCAGGCTATAAATACGTCACACTTACTGTAAACAGGAACGGATGTACCGATGCAGTGTATGATACCATCCTTGTTGTTGATTATAGGGTTGGAGACGATTCCATTAAAGTTTGTCATGGTGAAAGTCAAATAACCATACATATTGATTCGTTACCTTCCCATCTCGGTCATGGAGATTGTGTTGGTGTTTGTAATAACAACAGCAGGTTAGCCTACGAAGCGTTACCTGATGAACGGTTAACACAGCCCTTTGCAATAAATGTTCGTCCTAATCCAGCCAATCAGTCTTGTCAGATCATGGTGCAGGGAGAATATTCAAGTGAATTACTGAGCATGGATCTGCTTAATTTTGCAGGTATTGCTGTTAAATCAATTTATAAAGGAATTGCTGAAAAAAATCCGGGTTCACTGTTACAAACCCGTCTTGATTTAACTAACTTTGCTTCAGGCCTGTATCTGATAAAAGCCCAATATGGTAAAGAAACAAAAACAATAAAGATCATTATTCAACATTAAAAATTACATAAAGCCATGCCTCTGATATTTAAGATACAGCATCAAAATGTATTAAGGGCATGGCTTTTTTATTTTTTTGCAGCTTTTGCCTCTGCTATGAGTCCGAAAAATAGTATGGCACAAATTCCCGTGCCTTATGGCATAAGCCTCGATTCTGTTTATATAGATAACCTGTTTTCGGTTTGGAATTACCAATCATTTCATCTGTATAAACCAACAACCTATGACCCTTTAACCAGTCCTATTCTTTTTGCAATGCATGGTGATGGAGGAAATGGCACAAGTGCAATCGGCAGCCTTGATTCAATTGCAATACGAAGAAAGGCGCTAATTATTGCCCCGAATTTTTTTGGCAATGGTGGAGATTTTACAACCATAATGCGACACCAGGAACCTGTGCTTTTTTTTCCGGACACGACAGATTTTTGCGCTTTATTCAGGCCGGCATCTTTAGCCATCAGGAAAATTTACGAACATATTCTTTTAAGAGAAAACCGTATAAGCGTTCCCTGTTACATGATTGGTTTTTCTGCAGGAGCACAGTTTGTGACAAGGTACATGCTCATCCGGCAAGCATACCCTGATTCCATTCCCTTAAAAATGGCAGTTTCATCCAATGCTTATTTTTATACATTTCCGACTGATAATTTTATGGGAGTTGCAATGCCGTGGTTATGCGGTTTAATAATGCCTACAGATTCAGTATGGTATTGCCCGCAGACATATACTAACATGTACAGCTGGACTTGCAATGAACAGGTTATTCAATATTACAATGAAAATTATGGAGTACTTATCGGCACAGGTGATACGCAACCGTTATCCGGAAATTCATGCTCTATGGCACAAGGCTCTAATCGTTATGAGCGTGCGCTAAACTTTTATAATTTTTGTGACAGCAATGCAACAAACCGGGGAACCACGCTTCAATGGCCCTATGTAGAAATTCCCGGCATAGGACATGACCAGTATGGAATGTATAATGTGAAAGCCAGTCCGACAGACTCCTTTAGCATTGCCGAAACACTTTTATTCGATACACCATATCATAATGTTTTGTTTACATCACCGGTGGCTTCTTTTTATGCCGATACCACTAAAATATATATTAACGGCACTGTAAACTTTACAAACACAAGTATAAATGCAACAAGCTACTTATGGGATTTTGGCGATGGCAGCACGAGTACATTAACCAATCCATCGCACACCTATACAGTTGTGGATACATTCAGAGTGCAACTGACGGCATTTAATGGCACCGGCTGCTGGAACTGGACAGAAAAAAGACATTACATAAAAGTGGTCATCCCGGTTTCTATAAGCACTATTCAGTTTGAAGGGGGGCAAATTAAAATTTATCCCAACCCTTTCCATGATAAAATAAAGATAAACCATACAAGTTTGAATGGACATTTAATAATCAGAAACCTGATAGGAGAAATGGTTTTTGAAAAAGAATTTTCATCATTTAAAAACGAAGAAGAATTGAGTCTTTCATTTTT
>DATEMK010000367.1:0-14820 GCA_035275625.1 Bacteroidia bacterium | reverse complement strand
GAGACGCTGGTTAATGGAAACAAAAAGACCCAGGCTCATGCACGTGGAAATAATATCCGTAACAGGAACCCCTATTAATTTTGCCAGTTCATTTGCAGAAACGAATTCTGTTACCTTAATTATTTTTGACTTTGCCGCTTCTTCTGCAATAACCTCCTGTTCCTGCTGATGCGCTTCACGTTTCTGCTTACGCATTTTGGAAGATCTTGACTTTCCTCCCCCGCTCAACCGTGCAAGCGTTGCTTTGATCTGATCCTGGATTTGTTTGTCAGTAACTTCAGGATTAACATCGCGTTTCTTTTTGCCAAAATCAGGCCTTCCTTTTTTCCAGTCAGGTTTTGCTTCAGTTGGTTTGGAAGATGAAACCTGTTTTGTTATGTTTACTTTCTTATCCGAACGCCTTCTTTTTTTCTTTTTATTAAGACGGTCACTTTCATAAGTTCCGGATGTGGCAACCGGTTTTTTCTTCGGAAGATCAACAGGAAGATCAATTTTTCCGAGAATGGTGGGGCCGGAGAGCTTTTCACGCTCCGTTCTGTAAGGGACATCTTTTTGCTCTTCTTCAGAAGGCGTTATTGTATCCTCAATAATTTCACCCGGTTTTTCTTCAATGCCTGAAGTAACTAAGGAAGGTTCTTCGGCTTTAACTTCTGAACCAGGAACTTCAATTTCTTCTTCCGGTTCTGATTTTTTCTTTTTGCCTTTTACGGGTTTGACTGCCGCTTTTTTAGTTTTCTTTTCCCCTTTAGCAGGTTTTTCTTCCAGCTTAATTTTACCTAAAACTTTGGGTTGTTCTATCTTATCCGCTTTAGCTTTTATAATTTCCGGCTCCGCAGAAACTTCTTTTTTTGCAGGAATTTCTTTTTCTGCAGGAGTTACGCTTTGATCTTTAAGCGGAATTTTTTTCAGTTTTTCATTCTCAGCCGCTTTTTGTTTAATGTTAAATAAGCTGGCCTGCAATGATTCATCCTGCTCAGGCTGTTTTTCAGAAAAAGCAGGAGCATGGGGTTTAGCTTCAATAACAATATTTTCTTTGCGCTGCTTCTCTTTGGTAATTTCCTGTGCAACCTGTTTGATCTGCTTATCCTGTGCGAATTCTTTTTGCAGCAAATCGTAAGCTTCGGCTGAAATCTTTGAGGTCGGTTTTTTCTCAACAGCAATGCCTTTCTTGTTGAGGAATTCAACAACATGGTCAATACCCACGCCAAGGTCTTTGACCACTACAGAAAGCCGTGTGCTTTTTTCTTCAGCCATTGAGGTACGAATAACGAATATTTACGAATTTACGAATAACGAACTTAATTTTATTATTACTCAAATTCAGATTTTAAAATTTTAATTACTTCTTTGATGGTTTCTTCTTCAAGGTCGGTGCGGTTTACAAGTTCTTCCACCGGGATTTCAAGAACACTCTTTGCTGTGTCACAACCGATCTTTTTAAATTCTTCAAGAATCCATTCATCAATTTCATCTTTAAATTCTTCCAGGTCCACATCCTCGCTTTCTTCTTCATCGGTGTCGCGATACACATCAATTTCATAACCTGTGAGCTTACCCGCAAGCCGGATGTTGTACCCTCCTTTTCCGATGGCGAGTGAAACCTGGTCGGGCTTCATATAAACCGAAGCGCGTTTTGTTTCTTCGTCTAATTTTATGGAAGAAATTTTTGCGGGACTTAATGCACGCTGAATATACAGCTGTGTGTTGTTTGTGAAATTTATTACATCAATGTTTTCATTTCTCAGTTCACGGACAATACCATGAATACGTGATCCTTTCATACCCACACATGCCCCCACAGGGTCAATGCGGTCATCATAAGATTCAACGGCTACTTTGGCGCGCTCACCGGGTTCGCGTACAATATTTTTGATGGTGATGAGCCCGTCAAAAACTTCGGGAACTTCCTGCTCGAATAATCTTTCGAGAAATAAAGGCGAGGTCCTGGATAAAATAATTCTCGGATTGGCATTCACCATTTCAACGCGCACTACGGCAGCCCTGACGGTATCTCCTTTTTTATAAAAATCGTTTGGTATTATTTCATTCTTGGGAAGAATAAGCTCGTTGCCTTCGTCATCAATAACAAGCGTTTCTTTTTTCCATACCTGGTAAACTTCGCCTGTGATGATGTCACCCACACGGTCTTTGTATTTTTTGTAAATCCCGTCCTTTTCCAATTCAAGGATACGTGAAACAAGGTTCTGGCGGGCAGCCAGAACGGCACGCCTGCCGAAATCTCCGAGCTTTACTTCTTCGGTTAATTCTTCGCCCACTTCAAAATCGGGTTCAATTTTTATGGCATCGGAATAAGATATTTGCAAATTGGGGTCTTCCACCATTCCGTCTTCAACAATGGTGCGGTTGCGCCAAATTTCCAGGTCGCCTTTGTCAGGGTTTACGATGATGTCTATATTATCAGCATTGCCGTATTTTTTGCGGAGCATTCCTTTGAATACATCTTCAAGTATGCTCATCATTGTTGCACGGTCAATATTTTTGACATCTTTGAATTCGGAAAATGATTCCGTTAAGATTGCGTGATCCATGTTGATTTTAAATTGTTAAATTGCTAAATTGCTAAATTGTTTTTAGTTTACGAATAACGAATAATTTAAAAATCCAGCGTTGTTTCTTTGACCTGGTTATAATTTAATTTGTGATTTATTTCCTGTTTTATTTTTTTCCTGTCTTGCTTTACCTGGATAATTTCCAACAATTCAAACCCGTTTTCATTTGCTGAAAGCAGTTTTCCCTTGTGCTGTTTTCCTTCAGCGGTTGTTACTTTTACTTCTCTTCCTATCCTGCGAAGATACTGTTTGTAATTTTTTAAAGGCTGATCCATTCCCGGGGATGAAACTTCTATTTCATGCGCATCGAGAAAGCCTGTTGGTTCGAGATCATTGATGAGCGACCTGCTGAGGGCGCTGCATTCCCCGATGGTAATTCCTGCAGGCTTGTCTATGAATACTGCCAGCCTGCCCGGAGAGAGCTTTACATCCACAAGAAATTGTTCAGTGCCTGACAATTTGTTTTCGATCAGCTGTATAATGTAATTTTTATCAACCATTATATAATGACAGAGGGGACGTTGTCCCCTCTAAAATCTTCCTTACGGATGCAAAGATAATAAAAGTTTAAGGTTTGCGGTTTTTTCTGATAAAAAATTCCCGATAAATACAGAACAGGAAGTTTGAAAGCCTGCAAAGATTGCTTCACCACATCAGTTTATTAATGCCTGTAAAAATCTATGAAGCCATTGCACAATTCCTGATTGAGCTGAGTCTTCAAAACTTTTTCGCTTCATTTGCGAAGTGAAGACCAAAGCATACATTGCATTAGCCGCACTCTGTTTTTTCTGGGGCACTACTTATCTCGCCATTCGCGTGGGAATACAAACGATCCCGCTTTTTATTTTTTCAGGATTCCGGTTTGTCTGTGCCGGATTAATTATGTGTTTGTATTTTATTATCCGCGGACACTCGCTGCCTGGCTGGAAAGATTTCCGCACGCTGATGATCAGCGGCATGCTGCTGTTTGTGGGAGGCAATCTTATTTTATGCTATGCAGAAATAGAAATTCCGAGCGGGCTGGCAGCTTTGATCTGCGCTGCGTTCCCGTTCTGGATTGTGCTGATTAATTATATTATCAACCGGAACGACAAGCCTTCGCGTAAAGTGATGACCGGCTTGCTGCTGGGCTTTGCAGGCCTGGTAATTATTTTCAGGGATAACCTGCCGCATCTTTCCAACCCAACTTACCTGGCAAGCATCCTGCTGCTTATCTCAGCTAATATTTTCTGGGCAATCGGTGCTGTTTACTCCAAACGAAACCCCGTAAAAATTAACCTGCTTTTCGGGGCAGGATTGCAAATGCTTTGCTGCGGTGCAGTATCAGCAGCAGTGGGTGTGTTTAAAGGGGAGCTTTCACAATTGATATTAACGCAGGAAGGCGTATTTTCTTTTTTATACCTGGTCGTTGCAGGCTCAATAATCGGTTATAACTGTTTTGTTTATTCCCTGCAGGAATTGCCTTCCACTTTGGTTTCCATATATGCTTACATCAATCCTATTATTGCCATTATACTTGGATGGATAGTGTTAGATGAAATTATAACGGCAAGCATGATGATTGCTATGGTAATGACCCTTGCAGGTGTATATATAGTGAACCGGTCCATCCAGGAAAACAAAACCTGATTCCAAATTTAAAATTACTTTATCACTTCAAGTATGCTGTGAATCGGGATATCCTTGCCGGATTTTAATTCAACATGCGTGTCAGTGACGGCCCATATAGTTGCGTTCACTTCAATGATGCCATCAGTGGTTTGACAGATGAGACGGACCTTATGCTTGAAATCATTTCCCAGCATGAGGCTTTCTTCAAGCAGGTATGTGCGTTCTTTAATCTGACCAGGATCTGTCAGAACCTCTGTGATGACGAAGTGATAGTTCGCCAGGTCTTCTTTTTTTACAATGGTGCTGTTCATATAGCATAGTTTGGGCACACTAAGGTAGGAAAAATTTGCATTTGAAAATTAAAAATTATTCCTCGCGGTATTTTATTCCCACTTAAATGTTTTGAATGCTAAAGCATAAACAATAATTCCCCAGGCGAAAATGACAAACAACTGGTTTCCTATGTCAAACAATCCCTGTCCTTCAAATGCCACTTTGCGCATAGCATCATTGAGGTAGGTGAGCGGAAGTATTTTGCAAATTGGCTGCAGCCATGTGGGAAATACTTCCACGCTGAAAAATGTTCCGGATAATAAAAACTGGGGAAGCGTGATGATGTTAGCGAGGGGAGGAATGGTGCTTTCGTTTTTTGCCACTCCTGAAACAATAAAGCCGAATCCCATAAAAACAATAAGCCCGATGGCTGAAAGCAGCAGCATGAGCGATGCTGTGTAAAGACCATGAATGAGCGTGAACCCAAATGCGAAGTAGCCGATACCAAGAATAAATATGGCGCCAAGCAAGGCAAAAACCATTCTTGCTATGGCTTCGCCTAATACGATGTAGGGGCGCCTGACAGGAGTGGCAAAAAAGCGTTTTATGACTAATGTCTGCCGCAGGTTGAAAAATACGAAAGCTGTTCCGAACACACCTGTGCTGAGCAATGAAAAGCCAAGCTGACCTGGAAGAATGAAGTCAATTGTTTTGTATTCCCGGCCATGCACTTCCTGCTGACGAAGTTCGGCTATGGTTGACGTTAGACCAGCATTCTGAAGGTTCATGTTGCTGATGACATTATCCAATACCAGTTTAAGCAACCGTCCTTTTTCAACAGAGGCTGCTGAAGTCTGGAGGTCAACGCGATATTTTGCCCTGGAATTGTTATCAGGCGTTATGCTGATGATGCCGTCAAGGTTTCCTTTTTTCAAAGCTTTCAGCAATTCGTCATCCGATAAATTTTCTTCAAGATCAATAAAACTAATATTTTGCAAAGCAAGATAAACCGGACTGTTTTTATCTGAATTTTTATATATTCCAAGGTCTACTCCGAAACCTCCGCCACCGATAAATCCGAATACAAGTATGAATATGAGTGGAAATAATAATGAAAAAACTACTGCAGAAGGGCTCCGGGTAATGGAGCGAAAGCTTGCCCGTGCGATGGCAAACATGGCTCGAAGCTGGCTGTAGCGGGAAGACATGGTAACCGGGTAATTGGTTAATAAGGTTGAAGGGCTTCTTTTAATAATTTAATAACTCAATAATAGCCTGCCTAAAATACACTGCCGGCAATTTTTTTAATGACGGCTGAATTTCCCATTGTATAATAATGAAGACAAGGAGCTCCGAATTTTATCAGGGATTTTGATTGTTGAATGCACCATTCAATCCCTGCTTGTTTTACTTCTTCGTCAGTGTTGCATTTATCAATTTCACTTAACAGGTCATCAGGTATGTCAATCTTAAAAGTCTTGGGAAGGATGGATGCCTGTTTTTTAGTAGTTAATGGCTTCAACCCGGGAATAATTGGAATTGTAATTCCCGCCTCATGACAATTATTTACAAATTCAAAGTATTTCTGGTTATCAAAAAACATTTGTGAAACGATATAATCAGCCCCCGCATCAATTTTTTGTTTTAAATATTTCAGATCAGATTTCATATTGGGAGCTTCGAAATGCTTTTCGGGATAGCCCGCAACTCCAATGCAGAAATCTGTTGGCTGCACATCTATCAGATCATCATCAATATATTTTCCTTTGTTTAGGTTTACGACCTGTTTAACAAGATCAATTGCATAATCATGCCCGCCTTTTTCAGGAACAAAAGAGGCTTCAGTTTTGATGGCATCACCCCTGAGCAAAAGGACATTGTCAATTCCAAGAAAATTAAGATCAATCAGCGCATTTTCTGTTTCTTCCCTTGTAAATCCTCCGCAAATAATATGCGGAACCGCATCCGTTTTGTACCTGTTTATCAGCGCAGCGCAAATTCCCACCGTGCCCGGCCGTTTCCTGATGGAAACTTTTTCGAGAAACCCTCCATCACGTTTCTTATATAAATATTCTTCACGATGATAAGTAACATCAATAAACGGGGGATTAAATTCCATTAGCGGATCAATAAGATTATAAATGGAATCAATGCTTTTGCCTTTTAAAGGCGGAAGAATCTCAATAGAGAACAGCGTCTTTTTTGCGTTCTTAAGATGTTCTGTAACTTTCATGCAAGGGTGCAAAAGTATATAAAACACCAAAGCGATTCGCCTGGGGTGAATCGCTTTGGTGAAACTGAATCTTTAAATAATTATTATTTTTTTACTTCCCTGATTAAAGTGATGGTTCCATTATACGTCTTTTCAGCAGTTGATAAGATGTAATAATAAGTTCCGGCTGGCAAGTCTTCACCATTCCAGGTATTGTGATAGTTATCGGTTTCAAAAACATTATTTCCCCAACGATTAAATATTTTGATATTATTTCCGGGATGCGTTTCAATATTCTCAATATAGAAGGTTTCATTATTGCCATCACCATTCGGAGTTATCACATTAGGAATTATAATTGCGCACGGATCATCAATCACTTCAACAGCTAATTTGCTTGTACAGCCATTGGCATCCGTAACTTCAACCTCATACAATCCATACCCTTCTTCAGGAACCTGTACTGAAGAGGAGCTGCTAAAGTTGTTATTGACAGTATTGTTCACATTGGTGTAAGTCCAATTAAAAGAAATTGCTGATGGTGCAGCAGCATTAAGAACCGGGAATCCATCAATCTTGCAAACTTTGATCTGTGAATCCGAAATGGAATCGGATGCTGAAAGAGACAATGCCGGTGCAGCATTTACAGTAAGGTTCACTGTACGTGTCCCTGTGCAACCATTTACATCAGTAACGGTAACTGTATAGGTTCCCCCGTTTAAAGCTGTTGCATTGTTAATTGATATGCTTGACGATGAGGATGACGCTGACCCGGGACCCGTCCAGATAAATGTCGGAGAAGTGTTCGGTGATGAAGCATTAAAAGAGGCGGAAGCTCCTTCGCAAATTGATTGATCTGTTAAAGGATCAACAGTGGCTGCCGGATTTACAGTAAGTGTCATTGAAGCAGTTCCAGAACAGGTGATCCCATTTTGAGTATTGGTAACTGTCACACTGTAGTTTCCGGGAACAAATGGTTGCGGAACGCTGTAGGTAGAATTAGTGGCACCGGTAATTAGTCCTGAATTGTAATACCATTGATAAGACGTTCCGCTTGCGCCCGGATTAAGCACTACCGGATTTGTATCACCCGAACATCTTGAAACCGGGCTTAATGTTGGCTGGGGAGTAGTGGTTTCTAAGACAGTTGCGCTTGCAGAAGCAGTACAAATTCCCCCTCCTATACTTACTGTAATTGTATATGTCCCCGGACCGGATGGAGTTATAGTTTGAGTAGTGGCGCCATTTGACCATAAATAACTTACTCCTGTTACCCCTGCATCAAGAGGAGGAATAGTGGTGCCGGAACAATAAGCAATGTCTGTAACTGTCGGAGTCGGAGCATTTGGATAAACTGTAACAGTTAATTGGGTGGAATCCTGGCACGTTCCATTACTTACTACAACAGTATAAGTATGAGGAGTACCATCTATGAGAGTAACAATAAATATCGAGTCTGTTATTGTTGTAAGGTTGCCATCAACATACCACTGGTAAGTTCCGGTTCCGCCTACATTTGCAAAAAGTGTATCTGTAAGGCACGCAACGGTGTTCCCGGTTAAATTTACACTTGGAATGGCATTAATAGTTAAATGCATTGTGTCAACACCCTGGCATGGTCCCGTTGCAATCACATAATAAGTATAATTCCCGGGAGTCCCTCCTGTGTTTACCTGGTAAAATGAACCTGTTGCACCTGGAATAATTCCATTTTGATCATACCATTGATAACTATTTGCAACAACACCCGCTGTTAAGGTAAGAGGATCATTCAGGCATATAGTAGTATCCGGACCAACATTAGGAACTAATGCCGGATTAATGGTGAATAAAAGATCATCATTACCGTTACAGGAGCCTCCTGTATTGACAATCACAGAATATGTTCCTGAACCGAGAGATGTATCAGGCACAAGAGTCGAAAGCGTGTCACCGGCAAGAAGGAATCCGTTAAAATACCACTGGTAAGTGGCATTTCCGACTATCCCGGTAACAATAAAAGTCGGGAGAGGATCACCCACACAAATACTTGTATCGGCCCCGACATTAGGACTGGGAGCCGGTGTAATCAGTATATTAATCGTATCAGAACCCTGGCAGGTACCGCTATAAAAACAAACTACAGAATAGGTTCCTGAAGAGTCGGCTAAAAGTGTCTGACCGGTATCATTCGGAAGGACAACACCGTTAAAGTACCAGGTGAAAGTAACCCCGGGGTTTCCCGCATTTAAAATTGGTAAAGGATCGGATGCACAGATGGTAAGATCAGGGCCGAGGTTCACAATAATATTATTGGTAACGTTAAAAATGGCAAGTGTATCACCCTCGTCAAAGAATGTTCCGCACCTGTTCGCAACAGTATTCAGGTCAATCCCTGAATCAACAATCAGGTAATATGGTCCCGTTCCCTGCACTCCTCCGGCAAAGGTAAAGGTGAGCTGGTTTGTAAAATCATACTGGTTGCCCGAATTGCAATTGGTAGTAACCGATACAATTGGAAAATTTGTACTTGTTGCATCCACAAAAGTAAAGTCGCTTGCATTTGCTGTAAGTGTATTGCAACTAAGATCTACAGGAAAGGTTACGGTAAGCTGGGTAAAGAAACAAGAAACATTTTGAACCGGTATGGTATACAGGCCCGAATCAACAACTATTACAGCAATAGAATCAAACTCCGGCATTTGCGATCCGCATTCACTCAGAAATGTATTTGCATCGTTGCCTATTTTGGTAAAAACAAAAGTAGTTCCGGCCGTGAAAGGATAGAGGAAGGTAACTAAGATGCTGTCGGTTAAACCACTTTGGCAATTTATTGCCGTTGCAGACATAACCGGATTTGGCAAACCGTTAGGATCAGATGCGCGCACATCTGTCGGAACAATAGAGCCGCATTGAATAGGATCCTGGAAAGAAAGAATTATTGAAGTGTCGCCACAGCCGGCATAAATGGTAAAATGCGATGTATTGGTATTATATAGAGTTGAATCAAATGATGGAATGGTTATGATACACCCCCCGACAACGTTCATTTGAATATCGCGTTTTACGCTTCCAATCTGGGTCCCGTTCCTGTATTCATCCACTCTTACACAAATAACACCCACCTGCACTAATGTCGGAACAAAAGAAATTAATCCTGTTGAAGTATTTAAATTAACTCCATTAAGAGTAGCAATCGGATTTGTGGCGGAATATGGCGCGTTATATGTTAAATTAAAACCGGTCTGGGGACATCCAAAACCCGCATCTTCAGCAGCCACCAAGGTATAAACGAGCGAATCACCATCAGGATCGGTTGCCTGCTGGTTATAATAAAACTGGTTGTTTGTACAAAATTGTGTTACCGGTATATTGTTAAAATAGGGTGAACTGTTTACTGCATAATTCAAGTTATCTAATTTGGTACTCACAAATAATCCGGTGCCTGCAGCGCCCGTCAAAGTAGTTATTTGAGCATTCCTGCAACATTCTTCAAATGAGAATATCCAGTCAAAACAGGTATTTGGCAATGTTACAGTTCCCTGGTAGATCCATTCCTGGACGCCATACCCTGAACCGCCATTACAGGAAGTAGTTGTGGCAGGAAGACATGGTGAAGGAGGAATTTCCAATCCTGTTCCGGGAATAGTATTCAAAATAACGGTGCCATTTAATGCACAAGAAGCGGACGAGTAGCAAATGGTAACTGTTCCGGGTGCGGGAATCCCAGCGCAATCCCTGTAATATCTGAAAGTCAAAAGGTATTGATTGGGTCCCTGGTAAGTGTATGTTAAATCGGCTCCGGTTGCATGGCTGGCTTCGGCAGTTTTGGAGCTGAATGCGCCTAATAATAATGTTAATAGGAGAATCTGGAAGTAAAGAACTTTTTTCATAATAATTGGGTGATTGTTAATTTGAATGAATGTTTGTTTAAATATAAATCGAATAGGTTATTTCAACAGTAAATAGATAGTTCCGCTTTTAGATATGGGGCTGCCGGAATTTGTCTGCGCAAATATATCATAAATGTACGTCCCTGCTTTTGCTGGTTCTCCGTTTTGAAGCTTGCCATCCCAGAATCCGTGCAAATTATTCCATTGATGAATTATTTTTCCTGAACGGTCTATGATAGAAACTTTTAAACTCTTAAGGTTTTTTCCTTCAATTACAAATGCATCATTTTTACCGTCACCGTTTGGAGTAATTGCGTTTACAATGGATCCCAAATATGCTTCAATGTTTTTTTCTTCTTTCAATAAAGGTGCAGCGGTGCTTACATCTTCATCATTATTTTGATTTGATGATTCATCTTCCGCTGAACTGTTTTCCCCGGATTTGATTTCATCACTCACAGGAGGAGTTGACGGAGGCAGATTATTTTGCAACTTCTCATCTGCACCCTGATTTTTTTCTTCCTGAATATTTTCCGCATTTTTCTTGTCCATAGAGGCAACAACATCTTCATTGGCGCTTGAATAATATGCGCTATTGTCTTTGGAAGGTTGCGGCTCCTCATTTTTAACTATTTCGTCTGAAGAAAAAGATGGAACAGTATGCTCTTCTTTTTTTGCACTTTCGGCCTCTGAAAAATTCTTGTTTTCAGCATCCGATGAGACCGAAACAGGCAAATAGCTTTGAACAGTTTTTGATTCATTTGCCGGGTTAGCATCAGCAATAGTATTATCCAAAGTATTATCTGACGAGAAATAAACTACGGCTGTTGTAACTCCAATAATTGCAGTAACAGCCATGATAATAAATTTAGAAGAAACAGCCGTCAGCTTTGCTCCCGTGGAAACATTGCCTGCAATTGAATCCGGGTTTGCAGCAGGCGGAACATTCAGTCCATTTTGAATGTTTATCCATGCATCGGGATTTACATCCGCTTCAAAATTGTCAAATGTATTCTTAACTAATTGTTCTAAATCTTCCCTGTATTCCACTGTTCGTTATTCGTTATGTGTTCTGTACTTAATAAATTTTTTCTAACTGAATTGTTTTTTGCAAGTGCATTTTTGCTCTTGAGTATTGTGATTTGGATGTGCTTTCATGTATCCCGAGCAGTTCGCTTATTTCTTTGTGCGAGTATCCTTCGATTGCAAAAAGATTAAACACAGTCCGGTAACCGGCAGGAAGCTTTTGAATAAGTCCAAGCAGTTCTTTTGCTGAAATATTATCCTGAGCTTCTTCATAGGAATTGTGATATGCATCATTAACATCAAGTTCAATATTGTTCCGCTCTTGTTTTCTTCGCCTGAAATTATCCAAAGCCGTATTTACCATTATTCTTTTAATCCATCCTTCGAGCGACCCTGTTGCTTTGTAAGATTCTATCCGTTCAAAGACTTTGATAAAGCCATCCTGCAAAATATCCTGGGCTTCAGCAGCACTGTCAGCATATCGAAGACAAACACCCATCATTTTTTTTGCAAAGCGGTCATAGAACTGCTTCTGTGCGCTTAAATTTTTTTCTTTACAGCCTCGAAGTAATTGTTCATCCGTCATTTTATGACCGTTCATTTACCAAGATGCAATTTAGGAACAAAAGGTTGCATGGTTGTGGGATTTTTTTCAAAGATAGGGGAAAAAGTTTAGAGTTTAAAGTTTAAAGTTTAAAGTTTAAAGTTGGCTGACGCGACCAGGAAGTTTAAAGTTTAAGGTGCAAGTTTTGCAGTAGATTGCAGAATAAAACCTTAATTTTGCAGCCACTTAAATGTTTAGAGTTGATTGAAACCATTTTTAACAAAACTTTAGACTTTAAACTTTAAACTTTAAAACTTCACTCCCCTTCATGCAACACCTCCGCAACTTTTGCATCATTGCTCATATTGACCATGGCAAGAGCACCCTTGCCGACAGGTTATTGGAATATACCCATACCATTGACAAACGGCAGGCTCAAAACCAGGTTTTGGATGATATGGACCTGGAACGCGAACGCGGCATTACAATCAAGAGCCATGCAATCCAGATGAATTATGAGCTGGATGGAAAAAAATATGTTCTTAATCTTATTGATACTCCGGGCCATGTTGATTTCAGCTACGAGGTTTCGCGTTCCATTGCTGCCTGCGAAGGCGCTTTATTAATTGTTGATGCCGCACAGGGAATACAGGCACAAACTATTTCCAATCTTTATCTCGCTCTTGAAAATGATCTTGAAATCATTCCTGTATTGAATAAAATTGATCTCGAAAGCGCCAATCCTGAAATGGTCAAAGACCAGATTGTTGATTTGGTGGGATGCAAACGTGAAGACATTATTCCTGCAAGCGCGAAAACAGGTTTAGGCGTGTATGATATTCTTCGCGCGATTGTAGAACGCATTCACCCGCCAAAAGGCGATTCAACGGCTCCTCTGAAAGCGCTGATATTTGATTCGGTATTCAATTCTTTCCGGGGCATTATTGCCTATTTTAAAGTGGTGGATGGGGAGATCAGGAAGAATGATAAAGTTAAATTTTTTGCCACCAACCAGGAGTATAATGCTGATGAAGTAGGAATTTTAAGGCTGGATAAAGAACCCCGAAGCGTGGTAAGTGCCGGTGATGTGGGATATATTATTTCCGGAATAAAAGAAGCTAAGGAAGTAAAAGTAGGCGACACTATTACGCATGTTGAACGCCCGTGCAAAGCAGCCATTGAAGGTTTTGAAGATGTGAAGCCCATGGTGTTTGCCGGAATTTATCCTGTGGATACGGATGATTACGAAGAACTGCGCGGTGCTATGGAAAAATTACAGTTAAACGATGCCTCGCTTGTATTTGAACCCGAAAGTTCAGCGGCACTCGGGTTTGGTTTTCGCTGTGGTTTTCTTGGCATGCTGCACATGGAAATTATCCAGGAGCGATTGGAACGCGAGTTCAACATGACGGTGATTACTACCGTTCCCAACGTATCTTATAAAGCCTATCTTACCAACGGTGATTTGCTTGAAATTAATAACCCGAGCGACATGCCCGATCCCGCAAGGCTTGAACGCATTGAGGAGCCTTATATAAAGGCGTCCATCATTACAAAGGCAGAATATACCGGTTCTATCATGACTTTATGCATTGGCAAACGGGGTGTGATAACCGGTCAGAGTTATCTGACTACCGACCGGGTGGAGCTTTCTTTTAATATGCCTTTAGCAGAAATAGTTTTTGATTTTTATGATAAGCTTAAAACTATTTCAAAAGGATACGCTTCTTTTGATTATCATCCGCTGCAGTACCAGACAAGCGACCTTGTGAAACTCGACATTCGTTTGAATGGTGAGCCTGTGGATGCATTGAGCGCGCTTATTCACCGCGAACATGCCCAGAGTTTCGGACGAAAAATGTGCGAAAAGCTGAAAGAACTTTTAACCCGCCAGCAGTTTGAAATTGTGATCCAGGCTTCCATTGGTGCAAAAATAATTGCCCGTGAAACTGTAAAGGCTTTACGCAAAGATGTGACGGCAAAATGTTACGGAGGAGATATTTCGCGAAAGCGCAAACTTTTGGAAAAACAAAAAGAAGGCAAGAAACGGATGCGGCAAGTAGGCAGTGTGGAGATTCCGCAGCAGGCATTTTTGGCGGTGCTGAAGCTGGATTGATTTAACTCAGCTCTTTCACGATTTCTGTTTAATAATTTTTCTTTTCCTACCCTTTACCTCCTCAAATTTAAAGGTGTACTGAAAAATTATCTGATTTTCTGATTTTGTTTCTTATTTTTGGCAAAAAAATTCCGCATGAAAAAATTATACACACTCACCATTTTAGCTTTTTCGCTTTTAATTTCACTTTCGCTTAAAGCAGATTACTGGACTCAGAAAGCCGATTTCCCCGGATTTAAAAGAACTCTTCCCATATCATTCAGCATTGGGAACTTTGGTTATATAGGATGGGGTACTGATACAACTAATATGTCAGTAAAAGATTTGTGGGCATACAATGCCAATACCAATACATGGACGCAAAAAGCTACTTTCCCGGGACCCGCCCGCTCAGGCGCGGCATGTTTTGCAAATACCATTTCCGGTAAAGCTTATGCGGGTACAGGACAAAATACTTTAGGAACGCTTTTCCAGGATTGGTGGGAATACAATACTGCCACCAATTCATGGGCCGTAAAAGCGAATTTTCCCGGGGGCGTGCGCGCATTGGCCGTTGGTTTTTTTGCAGGGCTTTATGGTTATGTAGGAATGGGTGC
>DATEMK010000366.1:0-12965 GCA_035275625.1 Bacteroidia bacterium | reverse complement strand
TATTATCTTATCAAAAGTATAAAACTATTAATCCCCTGATCAAAATTTTTCTCCCCCATTTCCTTTTTATTCAAAATCATTTTATATATTTAAACTTTAATCGCGGGCGAAAATTGACTTCTTTTGAAGAGAAAATTTATTTAATGATAAAAAAAACGGTCCTTTTAATTATTTTATTTTCATCCGCATTCGTGGGAAAAGGGCAAAATTTGGTTTTAAATGGAGATTTTGAACAGTTCTCGAGTTGCCCGGATAATGAAAACCAGCTTAACAAAGCGCTCTTTTGGATAAACCCTTCGGTTGTCAGTACGTCCGATTATTACAATCAATGCGATACATCCACTATTGTCGGGGTTCCTCTTAATACGTTTGGATATCAGCAGGCGCATAGCGGTGTGGCCTACAGCGGTATCATATCATGGCACAGCATTAGTCCTGATTACAGAGAATATATCGAGGCATCCCTCGGTTCAACACTTACTCAAAATGCATGTTATCATTTTGAAATGTATGTAAACCTTAGTGATAGCTCTAAATGGACAACTGATGATATAGGGGTTTATTTTTCAGATACCATCTTTTATAGCCTTAATCAATTTAATTACCTTCCTTATACTCCCCAGATTTCTAACACTACCGGATTTATAACAGACACAGTAAACTGGGTATTAATAACGGGCAATTATACCGCTTCAGGCACAGAGAATTATTTGATTATCGGAAATTTTAAGGATGCTTTAAATACCGATACAACGCTTGTAAACATAAATGCTCCTCTGTGGGGTAACCGTATTTATTTTTACATTGACGATGTGTGCCTTGTCCCCTGCGGCAGTTCCTGCGCTACCGCCATCGAAAAACAAAACGAAGACGCAATAAAAATTTATCCCAATCCTGTAAAAAATGAGTTATTTGTTAACACGAATTTGCCATCCGTAAAAACAGAAATAAAAATTACAGATGTTTTAGGAAAAGAAATTTACAGGAATCAATTTTCAACCTCAAACCTCAAACTTCAAACCTCAAACTTCAAACCCGGAATTTATTTTATTGAGATCAATAATGGAAAAACTATTTACAGGAAAAAGTTTTTGAAAGAATAAATTTTAATGATGAAAAAAATTATACTTTGCCTTATTTTATTTTCAACCGCTTTCGCGGGAAAAGGGCAAAATTTGGTTCCGAATGAAAGCTTTGAAACATATTCAACCTGTCCGAATAGTGTTGGTCAGATAAACAAAGCAGTGCCCTGGATGAATCCGGCACCTATCTCCACCCCCGACTATTTTCACAACTGTTCAAGTCCGATGCCGGTTGGTCAACCCTTGAACTATCTCGGCTATCAACCCGCGCAGTTTGGATTTGGCTATGCCGGTATAGGATTGTATTCTTTCCTGGGCACTAATAGCCGGGAATATATAGAAATTCAGCTTATCTCGCCACTTATAGCAGGCCAATGTTATCGTTTCGGTATGTATATCAATTCACCAAATAGTGTTGCCTTTATAACCGATGACGTAGCTGCATATTTTTCTGATACTTTAATTACCGGAATTAACAATGGCTTTGTATTACCATTTACTCCCCAAGTTAATAACGCTACAGGAAATTTTCCTGATACAGTGAACTGGAAATACGCCACCGGCACCTTTACAGCAGCTGGCGGAGAATCTTATCTCCTCATCGGAAATTTTAAAACTGACGCCAACACTACTGCTATTTTAATTGACAGCACAAGTATGCAAACTTCTGCTTACGTTTACATTGACAATGTTTCCGTGAGTACCTGCTTTCCCGCATCAATTCATAACCCCGCAAAAGAAGGAATTGAAATATATCCAAACCCTGTCACAGATTATTTAAAAATAAATTATCCGTTAGCCGGAAAAGAAAAAGCAGGTATAAAAATTACAGATGTTTTAGGAAAAGAAATTTACTGCAATCAATTTTCAAATTCCAAATTTCAAATTCCAACCTCCAATTTTAAAAACGGAATTTATTTTATAGAAATAAATGACGGAAAAAATATTTATAGAAAAAAGTTTTTGAAAGAATAAATTTTAATGATGAAAAAAATTATTCTTTGCTTTATTTTATTTTCAACCGCTTTCGCGGGAAAAGGGCAAAACCTGGTTCCGAATGGGGATTTTGAACAGTATTCAAGTTGCCCGACTTCGATGAGTCAATTAGATAAATTGTTATTTTGGTTTAATCCTTCAGTGCTCCCCAATGGAGGTTCACCCGATTATTTTAATCAATGCGCACCTGTTGCTCTTTGTATTCCAAATAATTTTTGGGGATTTCAGCCTGCACGCAGCGACAGAGGGTATAGCGGTATTTATTTAAAAACAGAAAACCTAAGCGAATACCGGGAATACATGGAAGTTCCACTTACTTCTGCATTAATAGCAAATGGGTGTTATCATTTTGAAATGTATGTCAATCTTGGCAATATTTGCAAATACACCACGGATGATATTGGAATTTATTTTTCTGATACTGTTATAACCGGTATCAATAATTATAATACTTTACCTTATAATCCACAAATTAATAATACAACAGGAAATACTTTTGATTCATTAAATTGGACATTAGTAAGCGGAAATTATACTGCTATAGGCGGTGAAGCCTATTTAATAATTGGAAATTTTAAGAATGATGCAAATACGGATACGATTGTAATAAATAATAGCGCTACTTATGATCCATACGTTTACATTGACGATGTTTCTTTGTCAATATGTACCGGGACAGAAGAAATTCCAAATTCCAATAATCAATTTTCAATATATCCCAACCCGGTGAAAAGTGAGTTAAATATTCAATTTTCAAAATCCAATTTTCAAAATAAACAAGCAGAAATAAAAATTACAGATATTTTAGGAAAAGAAATTTACAGGAATCAATTTTCAAATTCCAAGTCCCCAATTCCAAAAAAGTTTGAAAATTGGATTTTGAACATTGAAAATTTCAGGCCCGGAATTTATTTTATTGAAATAAATAATGGAAAAAATGTTTTCAGAAAAAAGTTTATTAAAGAATAAATTCCAAAATCCAAATTCCAATGTTCAATGTTTGAAAATTGAAATTTGGAATTTCCTACCATATCGGTGAAACAAAATGCAAAAACACCCCGTGCTCGCCCGATTTATTATAAGAATATTCGAGCCTGAAAACCATATCGTAGTAAGTAACATAATCCAACCCTAACCCTGTTCCGAATAAAAAAGAATTAGCAAGCGGGTTATTAAAATAAAACTGCCGGTCTTTTGCATAACCCATGTCGGCAAACACATTCAGGTAAAAAGCAAAAGGAATGCGGTTAAATTTTTCTAAGGGAACAAATTTTATATGAACCACCTTTTCGGGAATAAGCGTAAACTTTATGTTTGATTTAAACACAGCATAGTTCTGCCCGTTTATTACATAGTATTCGTATCCCCTCACAAAATCATTTCCATAACCCAATCCCCGCGAATTATAATAAGGAGCAAAACTTTGCCCTGATAATTTTCCTTTCACGCCCGCAGCAAAATGCCACCGCGGACTTAGTTCCCAGAATTTCCTGACGCTTGAAGAAAGCGAAAGCAAATCAGGTTCATCTTTAAGGATTCCTAACCCCTGCTTGGTAACACTGAAATCAAAATAATAACCCTTTAGCGGATAAATTTTAAAATCGCGATGATCGCGTGAGAATACAAATGAAAGCGTGATCAGTTTTTCTTCATTGGTGCCGTGTAAAAAATAATCGCTGTTTAGCGCCACCACTGTATCCGCAATCGTGTTATCCTGGTATTCTGCCAGGTAAGAATAATAATCATGAATGCCGCTGCGGTGAGTAAGCCTTATGCCGGAAGAAAACTGTTTTCGTATAAAAACATCTTCATCCTTGAAAAAAAGAGTTTTGTTAGATGAATCACCATAAGAAATTTCATGATTGCGCGTAAAAGAAAAGCTGAATGATAAACCGTCCTGCTGTTTTTTATTTATATAGGGAATGGAATAATACAAGCCCAGTTTTTGAGAATATCCGAGCCTTACCAGCAACTGCAGGCTTTGCTTTCTGCCCAGGAAATTTTCCCTGACAATATAGGCTCCATAATTTGTTCTTGAAAAATCCTTAGTGAGCCACCACTCATTAAAATTCCGGTCAACCAATTCAAAAATGGGTAACGGAAAAAGATACCATCGTTCCGTCATGCGGACTATTACAAAAGTTTCAGAAGAATCATTCGCATCCGGCTGATCATAAATTTCCACAAAATTGAAAAGAGAAGTATTCAGCAGGTTTTCGCGGCTTCGTTTCATAGCATCCTGCAATACATAACGGCTTACCGTATCGCCCTGGTGAAAAATTAATTCGCGCGTGATAATGCTTTGCTTAGTAATTTTATTTCCGACAAGAAGAATTTGTTTGACAATTACTCTTTGATTTAACAGCTGATCAATTAAGTTTGAATCAGGTCTTTCTGCTCCAATCATCGAATCGGAAGATACATCCGGAAGAGGTAAAATTTTTATGGGCTGTTCGGGAGGAGGCAAAAGTGAATCAGGCACCTGTGCTTGAACTGATAGAAAAGAATTTAGCGTAATAAACAAAAATGCCCTTCGGAGATTCATTGCAATTGGGTAATTAAGATAATCAGGGTAATTGTGTGATTGAGTTTTTGAAAAACATTTTGATGCATTCAACTAATTACCAAATTATCTTAATTACCCAATTACCATAATAACTACATCTTAAGATAGTTCATAAAAGCTTCGTAGCGTTCCTGCAGATCTTCTGAAAATTCACTTTGATGATAAAAAGTTTTTACATTATAATTGTACCTGTAAAGAGATTCAATGATTCTTGAAAGATCGGTTTTATCCACCTTAATGGTAATTTCCATTTTTAACTGGTCAGGTGAAGGATTTACATTCAGGCTCATAATATGAGCATCATTACCTTCCACCAGCTTTGCAATCTCAGAAAGCATATAATCTTTCTGATTTACTTCTAACTGAATAATTCCCCCGGGACCGTTTACGGCAAATAGTTCGGCAAAACTTTCTATCAGGTCAGTAACGGTTAACAAACCGGCATAATGCTGATCATTATCCAAAACAGGAATAATCGGGTAATTGTAATTGCTCACAAACCTGACGGCATCATATACATGCTGGTTTTCATAAATAAAAACCCTGTCTAACGGAACCGCATAATTGCCCAGCTGGAGCGATTTATTTGCGAGGCCAAGAATGTCCGTTTCCGAAATAATCCCGAGGTAATTTGTTGAATTTACAACCGGCAGATAATGGGTCCTGAATTCTTCCATCCATGACAATGCCCTTTCACCCGCATCCGTAATTTTCAGCGGGGGAATAATATCTTTTATAAGCGATCTTGCCAGCATTGACTTTTATACGGTAATAACACGTCTTTGGTTGTAAAGACGCAAACATAGTACTTTTGCATATAAACAAAATTAAGTTTACAGGGCGGTGACAAAACTAAGTGTTAACGTAAACAAAATTGCCACGCTGCGAAATGCAAGAGGGGGAAATATTCCTGACGTTATTAAAGTTGCATCCGATTGTGAACGGTTCGGTGCGGATGGCATAACGGTGCATCCAAGACCGGATGAAAGACACATCCGGTTCCGGGATGTTTATGATCTGAAGAAAATGGTAACCACAGAATTTAATATTGAAGGTTATCCCAATAAAAAATTTCTTGAATTGGTAAAAGAAATAAAACCCGGCCAGGTTACGCTTGTTCCCGATCCTCCCGGGGTAATTACTTCCAATGCAGGATGGGATACTGTAAAAAATAAATCTTTTCTGAAAGATATAATTGCTGAATTAAAATCTTTTGGAATGAGAATTTCTGTTTTCATTGATCCTGATTTAAAGATGATTGAAAATGCTCCCGGTACCGGAACAGACCGTATTGAGCTATACACAGAAGCTTATGCAAAGAATTTTTATGATGATCCTTCAACAGCCATTGCGCCTTATATTAAAGCAGCTCAAAAAGCCAGCGAATTAAATCTTGGAATAAATGCAGGTCATGATTTGAATCTTGATAACCTGGATTATTTTTTTAAAAACATTCCCGGCCTTCTTGAAGTTTCCATTGGTCATGCATTGATCTGCGATGCATTGTATTTTGGTTTGGAAAATACGGTGCAGCTTTATAAAAGAAAACTGCTGTAATAAAAAGATTAAGCTGTCTTATTACTTTCTTCTTTCTGTTTTACAACCCGTCCCGATGTATCGGGATTTTTTTTCTTTCTTCTCTTTCTCGTTTTCCCAAACGAGCCCATGATGATTTTTCCTTTTCTTGATTTTTTGTCGCCTTTGCCCATGTTTTAGTTTTTTGGATTTGCTGTAAAAGTAAGATGATTATGTTAATTATGTTAATTCATTAATTATGTTACGCTAATAAAGGCTTCTTGCTTTTATAGTATGCTTCACTTTTTTAATTTCATTCAGCACGCCTGACGAAGCAGCCTTATCCACATCAAGCACCACGTACCCGATCTGATTATTCGTTTGAAGGTATTGTCCCAGGATGTTCACATTCATCTCAGAAAGTATGCTGTTGATTTCAGATAAAACTCCGGGAACATTTTTATGAATATGCAGAAGCCTGTGCGAATCTTGCAGCACCGGGAGGCTTAATGCAGGGACTGAAAGCGACCCGACACTTGAACCTGTTTCTAAAAAACTAATCAGTTTGGTCGCCACATCCGTCCCGATATTTTCCTGGGCTTCCATGGTTGAGCCGCCAATGTGAGGAGTAAGGATTACATTTTTCATTCCCTGCAAAGGAGAATGGAATTTGTCTTTATTTTTTTGGGGTTCATCAGGAAAAACATCAATGGCAGCCCCGCCCAAATGATTTCGTTCTAAAGCATTTTTCAAGGCGCCCATATCAATCACATCCCCGCGGCTTAAATTAATCAATACCGCACCTTTTTTCATTTTTGAAATCCGGGATTCATTTATCATATTTTTACTGGAAGGTGAACCGGGTACGTGTAACGCAACCATATCCGATTTTTTTAAAAGCTCATCAAGGTTTTTAATTTGTTGCGCATTTCCGAGACTTAGTTTAGGCTCCACATCATAATAAATCACTTTCATCCCGATGCTTTCCGCCAAAACAGAAACCTGGGAACCGATATGCCCATAACCTATGATGCCCAGTGTTTTTCCCCTCACTTCAAAGCAATCATTACTTCCTTTGAGCCACTCACCATCATGAGCCGCAGCGTGTTTTTCAATTATTCTGCGCATTAAATAAATGCAATGGGCAATTACTAACTCGGCAACCGAGCGGGTGTTTGAAAAAGGAGAATTGAAAACAGCAATCCCGTTGTTAATAGCTGCATCCATATTCACCTGGTTGGTGCCAATGCAAAAACATCCTGTGGCAAGAAGCTTTTCTGATTTGTTTAAAATAGCCGGAGTCAGTTGCGTTTTTGAACGAATGCCCAGCAGGTGAACTTTATCCATCTTATCCGATAGCTGTTTTTCATCCAAAGAAGAATTCAGTGTTTCCACATCTGTATACCCTGCTTCCGCCAAAAGCCTGATGACTAAGGGGTGTATTCCTTCCAGTAAAAGTATTTTTATTTTTTCTTTGGGATAAGAAGTGGCGTTCATACTAAAAGGATGCAAAGCTAAGATTTCAATTCATCACAGGCTCACTTTTTTAACTTCATCGCTTTTTGCTATTTTTGCCATCCTTAAAAATAAATCCCATGAACATTCTGAAGAAAATTTCTATTGGCTGTATTATAATGAACTTGCTTATGATGAATCTTACAGAAGCTCAAACCAGGCTGATTCCTTTAAAAGATTTTTTCCGTAATCCTGAAAAAGCGCGGTACCAGATATCGCCTGACGGCACCTGGCTGGCATACATGTCGCCTTACGAAAACCGTATGAACATTTTTGTTCAAAAAATCGGAAGCACCGAAGTTAAGCGCATTACCAGTGAAACTGCACGTGACATTGGCGGTTATTTCTGGAAAGGCAACAGTCACATTCTTTATATTAAAGATTTTGGCGGTGATGAAAACTTTCATCTTTTCCGTGCCTCCATTGATGGAAAAGAAACAAAAGATCTGACTCCTTATGAAAAAGTTCGTGTTGAAATTGTGGACGATCTTGAAGATTTTGATGATGAGGCGCTCATTGGAATGAATAAACGCGATCCCGAAGTGTTTGACGTGTATCATTTACAGATTTCTACCGGCAAACTGGACATGGCAGCTCAAAATCCCGGAAACATTTCTTCCTGGCTTACTGATCATAATGGAAAAATCCGTGTGGCCACAACCAGCGATGGTACAAATACCAGCTTATTATACCGTCAGACAGAAGCCGATGCTTTCAAAACTATTCTTACCACCAGCTATAAAGAAACCATCAGCCCTTTATTTTTCACATTCGATAACAAATACATCTATGCATCTTCCAATATGGGCCGCGACAAGCAGGCGATTGTCCGTTTCGATATTGAAAATGGAAAGGAAATGGATATGTTGTTTGAACATCCTGAAGTGGATGTTGACGGACTGCAATATTCGCACAAAAGAAAAGTACCAACTGTAATCACCTACCAGCGCGCAAAGCTGGAACGTGTTTTCTTAGATGACGAAACCAAAACGATTTTTAAACGACTCGAAAAAGATTTAGGAAAATACCAGGTTCATATTACTTCAATGAATAAAAACGAAGACAAATTTCTTGTTCGCACTTTCAGCGACCGTTCTTTGGGTTCCTATTATTTTTATGATAAGACTGCTGATCAGCTGACAAAATTGAACGATGTGAGCCCCTGGCTGAATGAAAATGATTTATGTGAAATGACCCCGGTGAGCTATGTTACACGCGATGGAGAGACTGTCCAGGGATACCTGACTTTGCCCTTGGGAAAACCGGCAAAAAATCTTCCGGTAGTCATCAATCCTCATGGCGGTCCGTGGGCGCGGGATAGCTGGGGGTTTAATCCCGAAGTGCAATTTCTTGCAAACAGGGGTTATGCAGTTTTGCAAATGAATTTCCGCGGCTCCACAGGCTATGGCCGCAAATGGTGGGAGATAAGCTTTAAAAAATGGGGACAGGAAATGCAGAATGACATTTCAGATGGTGTGGCATGGCTGATAAAAGAAGGGATTGCTGATCCTAAAAAGGTTGCTATTTATGGTGGCTCTTATGGCGGTTATGCAACCCTGGCTGGCATCACATTTACTCCCGACCTGTATGCATGCGCGGTGGACTATGTGGGTGTTTCTAATTTATTCACCTTTATGAAAACCATTCCCCCGTATTGGAAACCTTATCTTGAAATGATGTATGACATGGTGGGAAGTCCTGAAAAAGATTCTGTAATGCTTCATGCATACTCCCCGGTATTTCATGTAGATAAAATTAAATGTCCTCTTTTTATTGCACAGGGAGCAAAAGATCCGCGCGTGAATAAAGACGAAAGCGACCAGGTAGTTGAAGCTTTAAAGAAACGCGGAATAAAAGTAGAATACATGGTAAAAGACAACGAAGGCCACGGATTTCATAATGAGGAAAATCGTTTTGATTTTTACGGAGCGATGGAGAAGTTTCTTGCGAAATATCTTTGATTAGCAGATTTGAAGATTAGCAAATCAGCAGATGAAAAAAAAATTAATCAGAATCTTCAACCCTCAAATTATCAAATCAAATTAAATGAACAAAAAAAGAGTTACTACCCTCGGGCAATTTATCATTGAAAGACAGGTTGATTTCCCGTATGCAAAAGGAGAGCTTTCGCGATTGCTGCGTGATATTGGAATTGCAGCTAAAATCGTTAACCGTGAAGTAAACAAAGCCGGGCTGGTGGACATATTAGGTGATTTGGGATCGCAAAACGTTCATGGGGAAGGGCAGAAAAAGCTGGATGTTTATGCCAACGAACAATTCATATCAGCTTTAAGCCAGGGTGGAGAATGCTGTGCAGTGGCTTCTGAAGAAAACGAGGAAATGGTTCACATTGACAGCGTAGTTTCAAAAAATGCAAAGTATGTGGTGTGCATTGACCCATTGGACGGTTCGTCAAATATTGATGTAAATGTTTCTATCGGAACTATTTTTTCCATTTACAGGCGCACTTCTCTTTCAGGCGTAAGCCTTCTTTCTGATTTTATGCAGCGCGGTTCCGAGCAGGTGGCTGCCGGTTATATTACTTACGGTTCTTCAACGATGCTTGTTTATACAACCGGCAAAGGTGTGAACGGTTTTACGCTCGATCCCTCCATCGGTGAATTTTGCCTTTCACATCCTGATATGAGAATTCCGAAAGCAGGTAATATTTATTCTATCAATGAAGGCAACTATGTTCACTTTCCTGATGGCGTAAAGCGGTATATAAAATATTGCCAGGAAGAAGATGCGAAAACAAAACGTCCTTATTCGACCCGGTATATTGGTTCGCTTGTCGCTGATTTTCACCGCAACCTGTTAAAGGGAGGTATTTTCATTTATCCTTCCACATCAAAATCACCTAACGGCAAGCTGCGGATTATTTATGAATGCAATCCGCTTGCATGGATTGTGGAACAGGCAGGAGGAAAAGCTTCGGATGGTTATACCCGGATACTCGATGTTCAGCCCACCTCGCTTCATCAGCGTACTCCGCTTTTTATAGGTTCGGAAGAAATGGTAGGTATGGCGGAGGACTTTATGATGAAGTACTCACCAGCGCATGTTTAAGAACGGTTAATGCTAAAGGCCTATTGGACAGCATCCCTTTAGGTCCTGACCCCGGTTTCAAAGTTAATTTCTTATAAAGCAACCTGATTTTTTTATTCTTGATTTTCAATAAGTTGAAAAATAGTTTCAAATTTATTTGGTTTATATTATAAACTATTTTATGTTTGCAGCATATTTATGAAATCAAACCTTATGTATAGGATTTTATTGCTGCTTGTTTTTATTGGTAAAATATCAATTACTGACGCACAAACTAAAATTACAGGAAACGTGAAAGATGCAAAAGGACAATATATTCCAGGAGCAAACGTCTTTCTAAAAGATACTTATGATGGAACCAGTTCAGACAACAATGGAAATTTTTCTTTTACAAGTTCGGAAACCGGAGAACAGACTGTATCCGTTTCGTTTATTGGTTTTGAAAACACCGAAAAGAAAATCGAATTAAATGGAAAGCCTGTCGAAATAAATTTTGTTTTAAAAGAAAAAGCAAATGAATTAAATACAGTCACCATTTCCGCAGGCGCGTTTGAAGCAAGCGATGAAAAGAAAATGGTGATGCTGCGTCCGCTGGATATTGTAACTACTGCAGGAGCAGCAGGAGATATTTATGGCGCCATACAAACATTGCCGGGAGCGCAAACGATTGGCGAAACACAAGGATTGTTTGTCCGGGGTGGTGATGCAAGTGAAGCCAAAACAATTATTGATGGTGTGGTGGTTGCAAATCCGTATTTCAGTTCAGTGCCTGATGTTCCCCAGCGCGGAAGGTTTTCTCCTTTCCTTTTCAAAGGAACCAACTTCAGCACCGGTGGGTATTCCGCACAATATGGGCAGGCGATGTCATCTGCTTTGATTCTTGAAAGCCAGGATATTTCTCAGAAAACAACTTCAGGTATAAGCTTAATGAGTGTGGGAGGAGGATTAAGCCATGATCACAGGTGGAAAAATACCTCTGCCGGAATTTACGGTAACTATATTAATCTTCGCCCTTACTTTAAGATTGTCCCGCAACTCAGAGATTGGACTTCAGCCCCGCAATCAGCAAGCGGATCATTCATCTTCAGGCAGCAAATATCAAAGACAGGATTATTAAAATTTTTTGCCAGCTATTCTTACAATGATCTTGCGCTCAGCTATGCAAACCTTGATGACAGTACCGGCCTGGCCAGAACAGAATTTTCTTTGAAGAACAATAATTTTTTCTCGAACGTTTCTTACAAAGACATTATCAAAAACAAATGGACCATTTTCTCCAGTGCGTCTTACAGTAAAAACATGGATAATATAAATATCGGCAATGATAAGTTCCTTTCGGAAACAGATGTTACGCAGGGAAGAATTACCGTTACCCGGAGTTTAGGTGAACTTACTATTGTGCGGTTCGGGGGTGAATTGCAGCAGCCCTTGTATAAAACCACGTTCAATCAATATATAAATGATAAAGATGAATTGTATGCAGCGGGCTATACGGAAGCTGATATTTATATCACAAAAAAATTAGTTTCAAGACTGGGTGGAAGAATAGAACATTCAAAGCTGGTTGATAAATACAATATTGCCCCGCGGACTTCCCTGGCTTACAAAGTGAGCACAAACAAACAATTTTCATTTGCTTACGGAGATTTTTTCCAACTGCCGGATGAAAGATTTGTAGCGGTTTCAAATAATCTTGCTTTTGAAAAAGCCACACATTATATTTTAAACTTTCAGCACCTGGATGAGAAAAGAACTTTCAGGATGGAAGGGTATTACAAAGATTACACACACCTTCTTAAAATTATTCCTGATACAAATACCAACGGCAGCGGTTATGCAAAAGGATTTGATATTTTCTGGCGTGATAAAAAAACAATAAAATATGGCGACTACTGGATTTCATATTCTTTTCTTGACACAAAAAGAAACTATTTGAATTACCCGGAAAGTATCATTCCAACATTTGCTTCCAAACATACTTTGAGTGTAGTATTCAAATATTTTTTCCCAAAACCAAGTATTTCTGCAGGCATAACGTATGTCTTTGCAACCGGCAGAACATATTATACTCCGCAGTTTGCCGCAGACAAAACAAAAAATTATAACAACCTCAGCTTAACATTCAATAAACTTACCTCTGTTGGGGGGCATTTTACGGTGATTGTAGCATCTGTGGGGAATGTGCTCGGATTTGAAAATGTTTACACCTATAATTATTCAAGTGACGGAAAAAGAAGGGAAGC
>DATEMK010000365.1:0-6260 GCA_035275625.1 Bacteroidia bacterium | reverse complement strand
AACCAAAGGAAATATTGTTTCTGATACTACTAACTTGCTTTGCATGAGGGCGGGTTCGGTTGTGACGGGAGCGGCCGATACAAGTTTTGTGGAGGGGCCGGTAAAAAAGTTTGGAAATACAGCTTTTGTTTTTCCTACGGGAAAGGATAGTACTTATAGGGCCGTTGAAATAACCGCTCCTTCAGTAATTACAGATGCTTTTACTGCCGAGTATTTTGATACAGGGCAACCAATGGGAGAGGATTTAGATTCTTCTTTGGCTTATATGGATGAATGTAATTATTTTAATTTAACAAGAAAAAATGGCAGTAGCAATGTTTATGCTTATTTTAATTGGAATAGCTCACATTGCGAAATTGCAGATACCGGATTGTTAAAAATCGCTTACTGGCAGGATACCATTTGGGTGAATAAAGGGCACGGGCTAATCACCGGAAATTATTCATCAGGAAAAATAAAAACCGAAAACGTACTGACAACCTATGGCAACTTTGTATTTGCTTATGATACTTCAATAATTCATGTTCCGACTCCCGAAGATTATTTATCCGGGGGCGGTTTTGTAATTAATCAAGGTCAATTGCTCGGTACAGATACACTGCCGCATCCTGAAATATTGTATTATGGTAATGCGGGAAATACGACTTTATATTTAGGTGATTCTGTGTTTTATTATTCTTTTGCAAAATCATCAATTGATAGCTCTATCTCCGATTCTTTGCAGGTAGTTTATAAAACAGATACAGTTTTTCGAATGAATATGAAATTGATTGGAAGAAACGCTGAAGTCGAAATCGTACCATCTGATACTTCTCAAGGCTTTAATAATTATTACTTAGGTTATCTTGATACGGCTGTTACACATGCCCTTACTTACCAGGAAATAAAGTATGAAAATGTGTACGATGGTATTGACTTGGCTTTTCATAATGGTGATGAATTCCGTTTTAACGTTAATGCGGATGGTGATCCAGATGATATTAAATTCTATTACAAAAGTGTTGATTCAACAAAAATTGATGGTGAAGATGGTTCTTTAAACTTATATACGCCTTTAGGTTATAAGAAATATGTACCTCAGGCTTATGAGTATGTGGATGATGTATGGAATGCCTTTGAAGTAAATATGCAGAAAACCGACTCCGTTGTCTCATTTTCCCTTGGGACACATGAATCAGGAGTACCAATAATACTAAAGCTGTCGTCTATTCCAGTCGTTGCCCCTATAAAGAATAATTTAAAATGGAGCACTTTTTATGGAGGAATTGGTACGGAACATTTTAGTGACACCTATATTGATGATGCAGATTATGTATATGCTACAGGGTATAACGAGGGTGGATTTTTTCCAATCTTTAATGCTATACAACCTAATAATGCGGGCTCCTATGATGCTGTAGTGGTTAAATTCTTTCCTGCCCGGAACCGGGTTTTTTCAACCTATTATGGTGGTTCAACATATGATTTCGGAACAGCGATAACAAAAGATAACGCGAACAATGTCATTTTTGCAGGATATACCAACAGCATAAATTTTCCTGATTGCCCCACCTGTTTTGGTAATTATAATCAAACGGCAATCGGTGGTGGAACAATAAGCCATGAAGACGGATTTATTGTTAAATTGACCTCTACTGGAAACTTGGCACCCGGTTCATTCGGAATGTCCACTTACTATGGTGGAACTCAAGATGAAAGAATCCTTAGTATTGCAACCGATCAATCATCTAATATATTTGTAGGTGGTGTTGTCGGCTCAACTACGTTATCATATAACATTCCGTTGCCTCCAGGTGGAAATAGCGGACTTTATTATCAAAATTTCAGAGGGATTGATGACGGTTTTATTGCTAAATTTAATTCTGGAAATAATCTTGTCTGGTCCACACATCTGGGTGGTGATAACTCAGCCACCGGCTTTCAAGGTGAAATGGTACAAAGCATAACTACCGATTTTGCAGGCAATCTATATGTTCTTGGACTTACTCAAAGCAATGCCACATCAATAACTTATACGAACAATGGATTGACATCCAATACATCTCTTAATGATTTTCAAATATGCGGTCCTCAAAATGGTGTCGCTTTTATTGAAGCCAATACTAATTCTAGTCGAGATTATTTTGTTTGTAAATTTAATTCGTCCAGCAAATTACTCTGGTCCACAATGTTCGGAGGTGATTATTGGGAGGGTTATTATTCCAGTACAACATCTCCTTGGAGTTCTCCCCGTGGAATTGCAGCTTCTTCTAAAACCGCCAGTATTTATATAACAGGTAACACACCAGGTAGTTCTTCTTTTCCAATCCAATCTTTAAGCACAAGCAATTGGAATGTTAGTACCATGGCAGGACAAACTGATGCGTTTATTTCAAGGTTTGACAGGGAATATGAACTGATATGGTCAACATATTACGGAGGAAGTAATTTCGATGACGGCAAAGGACTCGCACTTAATAACAATGATTACTTGTATGTGGTTGGCAACACATTTAGCGACAACTTTCCAACTTTGCCTATAGCCTTCCAAAGTTTCTATCATGGAGACCTCAATGATCCCGTTCCTTCATCCCTATATTCGGACGGGTTCATCCTTAAATTTAATCGTAAATGCAACAGAATATACGGTACATATTTTGGTGGTGAGTTGGATGACAATATTAACAGCCTGGCATTTCAAAAAGATAATCATAACCTGGTGGTAGTGGGCTCAACCACTAGCCCTAAATTACCTGTCCAGGATTTTGCTGGATCTTCCGTTGATTACTATGATCCATTTTATTCAAATGTCGCTTTAGACGCGTTTGTTTCTAATCTTTATAATAGCTGCACCTTATGCAGAGAGGAAGATGGCGGTGAAAATATTTTTGAGGCAGTATCAAAAGGCAATATTATTATTTATCCTAATCCATCAACAGGCGAACTTTTTATCAAATCAACAGGCAGCGAAATCAGGTCGGTCCATATTATGGATTTAATGGGTAAAATGGTTTACAGCAATAAAAAAGTTTCTGTAACTTTGTACAAAGGAGATCTTAGCGTATTGAACGAAGGTGTTTATATTGCGGTGGTTGAATTATCAGACGGAAATATTTTCAGAAATAAAATAATAATTGCACATTAGTGAGAAGAATCAGCATTTTTATTGTAATTATTATCCAAATTCTGTGCATAAGAAATTCTTATGCACAGAATTTTTTTTCCTTGCCTCCTGGTTTTAATAATGCTGTGCGGGCAATTTATTATGATGATAGCTCAAATACTTTGTATGCCGGGGGTAATTTCTCGGAACTTGGAAATGGACAAATTATGTATTACGTTTCTCAATGGAACGGCTCATCATGGGCCTCGTTGAATTATGGTCTTGATCAGTTAGTTCTGGCGATTACAAAGTTCCAGGGAGAAATTTATGCCGGAGGATCTTTTTCCGGAGACCTTACGGGAAATGTATATAATCCTAGTCTCGCAAAATGGAACGGATCCGCTTGGCAACAAGTATGTACTATTCAAGGAGGTAGTTGGGGAGGGCCAGTTTGGAGTTTATTTGTTGATAATAATAACTTGTATATAGGTGGAGCTTTTGATTCCATTAATGGCATTCCGGCATCAGGTTTAGCGCGGTTTGACGGCACAAATTGGTATACCTATCCTTCGCTTGGCGGCTTTTTCTACGTAAATGCGATAGCCGTATATAACGGAGAGCTTTATATTGGTGGAAACTTTGATGCCGGCTTTGGCAAAGCCGATATCGTAAAGTTTGATGGCTCAAGCTGGGTATCAGTAGGAGGCGGACTTTCAGGAGGTGCAACAATAATTGATGGCATGTTGGTTTACCAGGGAGAGTTGTATGTTGTGGGTTTGTTTCATACAGCATCAGGTGATCCGGGCAATTGTATAGCCAAGTGGAATGGAACGGCATGGTCGTCATTAGGTTCTGGGATTACAATGGGAGCAGGGCAACTTTTTAAAATTATTTCATTTCAGAACCAGGTTTATGTAGCAGGATCATTTAATTCAATAAGTGGCGTTCAGGCAACTTCAGTTGCTCGTTGGGATGGTTCCCAATGGCATAATATAGGAGGTGTGTTTTCCAATGGAGCAACAGCGTTGGCAGAAAATGGAAATGATTTATATATCGGTGGCGCTTTCTGGACAGTAAATGGTGATTCAATGAATTTTATTACCCGTTATTCTCCGCCTTTGGAAATAGAAGAAAATACCTTTGGTAATAGTGGTATTACTATCACACCAGTTCCAAATAATGGTTGCTTCATTTTTTCATCCTTGTTTTATCCCATTGAAAGCATTCGTTTGATTGATTTATCAGGCAGAGTTATTTTTTCAGAAGATAAAATTTTAAGTAACTCTTATGAATGTAAATTGAATTCACCTGATGGAATTTATATTGCAGAAGTTTTTGTTAATGGAAATGCTTACAGAAATAAAATAATAATTGCACATTAGTTAGGAGAATCAGCATTTTCATTGTATTTATAATCCAAATTCTGTGCATAAGAAATTCTTATGCACAGAATTTTTTTTCCTTGTCTCCCGGTTTTAATAATACTCTGCGGGAAACTCTTCCGTATTTCAGGCTGACCCACTACACAAAATTGCAAAGAGATACTGTGCATGTTCCCTCAATGCATAAAAACAGTCAAAGTATCCTTTTCAATTTTCCGTGTATAAAGAATTTTACCGCTGATTTCAGGAGCGATAACTCCTGAATTTAATAAAGAATCACTTGAAAAAATCCGCGCTTCATCCCATAAATTATTTTCTATAAACGCTCTCAGCAGAATCGTTCCGCCTTCTACAATTACAGATTGAATATGCTGCTCATAAAGATGGTCCGTTACCTGTTTCAGCACATCCTCCCCGAAATTGATTTTTACAAATTCAAGGTTATTCGATGAATCTTTATTTTTTGATGTATAAACGAGTGTTCTTGTTTTTTTATCAAATAAATGAAGGGCGCTGTTAAGCATTAAATTTTTGTCAATAACAACTCGCACCGGATTTTTTCCTTTCAGGTTTCTCACTGTTAATCGGGGGTTATCTGACCTTGCAGTATTTGTTCCCACCATTATAGCTGCTTCCTCGCTTCTCCATTTATGCACAAGCAGGTGTGAATATTCATTGCTGACCCGGTGGATTTTTTCTGTCATCGTTTGTGTCTTTACAAACGATTTTTTATCAGGTGCAATAAATCCGTCTTTGCTTTGTGCCCATTTTAAAATAATATAAGGGCGTTTTTGCTCCTGGAAAACAAAAAACCTGCGGTTCATAAATCTGCATTCTTTTTCAAGAATTCCCATCATAATTTTTATTCCCGCATCTTTTAATTTTTTAATGCCGCTGCCGTTTACTTTTTCAAACGGATCTTTATTGCCGATAATAACTTCCGGAATTTTATATTTAATAATGAGGTCCGTGCAGGGAGGAGTTTTGCCAAAGTGAGAACAGGGTTCAAGCGTAACATACAGGATGCTTTTTGAAAGAAGGCTTTTATCTTTCACCGAATTAACAGCATTCACCTCCGCATGATGGCTTCCGTATTTTGCATGATAACCTTCACCGATAATTTTTGAATTGTGGACAATCACACATCCGACTATGGGATTCGGAGCTGAATATCCCAAACCCTTTTCTGCAAGCTGCAGGCATCTTTGCATATAATGCACATGGTCCATCTCAGAAAACTTTCATGATCTGTTCAAAAATACATTAATTGTTTTTACTTTGAAGCCGTTTAAATGGATGAAATGCAGGTAGAATCATTGGCCCGGAAATTCAATGAAGAGTTGAAAGAGTTGTATGATGAAAGCGAAATAAAAGCGCTTACAAAGATGGCATTGGTGTTTTCATTAAATATTTCCGCTGCGGATCTGTGGATAAAGAAGAAAGTAAAATTAAATAAAAAACAAATTCAGAAAGCTGAAAAGGTATTGCACCGGCTGAAAGCCTGTGAGCCCCTGCAATATATTACAGGCGAAACAGAATTCCTGGGCTTCAAATTTAAAGTCAATAAAAATGTGCTGATTCCGCGGCCTGAAACCGAAGAACTGGTGGAATGGATCACGGAAGAAATTAAAAATTTTGCCAATGACATCCCTGCGGAAAAATTTAAAATGAAGCATAAATACCGTTTGCTTGATGTGGGAACAGGAAGCGGATGTATTGCTGTTTCGCTGAAAAAAAAATTACCCGGTTCTGAAGTCACTGCCATTGATATTTCAAAGGATGCCTTGCAGGTTGCA
>DATEMK010000364.1:0-2085 GCA_035275625.1 Bacteroidia bacterium | reverse complement strand
TTCTACATCAATTAATTCTTTTATATTGGAATAAAGCTTATGGTATTTATAAGCGTTTTTGTAATCTTTTGATTTTTCGTAAACACCTGCCATTGCGGAATAACATTCTTTTATTATTCTGTTCGCGTTTATTTCAGTTGCTGCTTTTATTGCTTTATTTAACACGGATATGGCTTCTGAAAATTTATTCATGGCTAAGTAAGTTTCTCCAAGACTTTCATAGGTTTCTGCAAGGTTGGTTTTATCTCCGATTTCTTCTGATATTTTCACTGCCAGGGTTAGATTTTTCAATGCTTCTCCGTAATTGCCTTTTTCTTTATAAAGAAATCCGATATTGTTGTAATAAATACCCATATCCTGCTTATCACCGATTTCCGTAAATATTTTCAGTGCATTCGAAATATTTTTCACACCTTCTTCAAAATTGCCATGGTAGTAAGATACAATTCCAATGCTGCCATAAGAATCAGCAATACCCCGTTTGTTTTTGATCTCTTTGTATAGTTTAAGTGCGATCAGAGAATTATTCATTGACTCGGGGAAATTACCCTGGAGAAAATACATCATCCCTATATCATGATAAGCGTAAGCCATGCCGAGCTTATCACCTGGTTCCTCCAATATTTTTAAAGCCTCTAAATGATTTTTCATTGCTTCGGCATATTCACCTTGTCTCCGGCAAATCAAGCCAATGAAGTTTAAAGAAGCACCTATTCCTACTTTATCGCCAATTTCCTTCCGCAGGTTTAAAGCTATTGTTTGACTTTCCAACGCTTCTTTATGCTTCGCCTGTTTTTCAAAAGTAACCCCGATATTGCTGTGGCAGTCAGCAATTTCTTTTTTGTCTTTGATTACTTCCTGTATTTTTAAAACTTCAGAAAAATTTTTCATTGCAGCTGTATAGTTTCCCTGGTTACCATAAACCAAACCTATATTGTTGTATGCATTTGCGGAAGTTTGGCTATCATTAATGCTTTTTGATACTTCTAATCCCTGGGATAAATATTTATGAGACTCATCATATTTTCCTAAATTAACAAGAGCAATTCCTATTTGAACATCTGCTTTTCCGATTCCTTTTTTATAATTTAATTTAGTAGAAAGACGCAGTGTTTGTTTTCCAAATTCGATTGATTTTTCCGGATCGTTGTTTTTTAACTCATTTGCAAGGGCAAGCAAGGTTTTTATCTTGAATGTATCTTCCATTGCCGATCTCAAAACCAAATCCAAAGAATCAATTATTTTTTTATTTTGTGCTATAAGCTGGAAGAATAAACAGATCAGAGTAAATGCAAAGGCAATTTTTTTCATCTCAAATAAAATTACTATACTCTTTTATATATTATATTTCGTTGTGATAAAGCCATTTAACTTTTAAACCGGCATTAGAATCACAAATTCACTCCCTTTCCCCTTCTCGCTCTCAACCTCAATCCTCCCTTTATGCTTTTCAATAATCCCATAGCTGATAGAAAGTCCCAGCCCGGTGCCTTTGCCAACATCTTTTGTCGTAAAAAACGGATCGAAGATTTTTTGCTTTACTTCATCGCCCATTCCTTTCCCGGTATCACGAATAGAAATTTTGATCCGGTCTTTTTCTTTTAAAGTAGTAATTATAATTTTTCCATTTTCACTTATCGCATCAATTGCATTTGAAATAATATTCATAAATACCTGGTTCAACTGTCCCGGGTAACATTCGATTTCGGGAATTTCACCAAGTGATTTGATCACTTCAATCTTCTGATGTTTTATTTTATTATGCAGCAGCACAAGGGTTGAGATTATGCCTTCATTAATATTGGCTTTTTTCATCTCTTCCTCGTCAAGACGCGAAAAATTGCGAAGGACTTTTACAATTTCTGCAGTCCGCCTGGAACCTTCTTCAATCCCCGAAAGCAATTGCTTTGTTTCGTCAATGGTATAATTAAGTTCGCTTGAATTTGTTTCTTTCTTTTGTCTTATAAAAGTAACAAGCTCTTCAAAATTTCTTTTCAGCGGATTGATGTTGGCAGAAACAAAATTGATGGGATTGTTAATTTCATGAGCCACCCCTGCAGTCAGCTGGCCGAGCGAAGCCATTTT
>DATEMK010000363.1:0-12788 GCA_035275625.1 Bacteroidia bacterium | reverse complement strand
ATTCGTGTACAGGCCAGTGCCTTCCGGGAAGGTCATACCATCATCAGGTAAGTTGGTGTCAACAATTCTTGCAAGCATACAAAAGTGCCAGAATTCAGCAGGGTCATAACAAAGGTTGCAGTTTGTATAGAGTGCAGGTTGAGCAGGAGTCCATTGAAATTCAAAAATGTGCTCATCACCCGCAGCAATAACAGGAATTGGCTGATCTGAAATAAAACCACCCATAGGTTCACCTGAACCTGAGCAAATTAAAGTTCCGTCCCAATAGTCATCCCAGTCTAATGCTGATGAAGCTTTTGCCCAATACAATTTAAGAAGTTCGGTAGGTAATCCTGCAGAAGGCTGACAACCTATGTTCCGCACTCTTACATATACAAAATTGATTTGCCCTGCTTCCGGGTTCAGATGAGTATGGTTGGTTAATCCATCAGCTATATGACGCACCCAAATATCTTCACTAATCCACATTGCACCACCGTTAGGATTTGGTTCAAATCCAAGGTCATTTGTAAAATCCTGGGCGGATAAATCTGCTGCACCGGGAGTTTCCACTGTATTTTGCAATATGGTGGAGTTAGCAATCATTGAATTCATCCGGGTACCCTGACCTGTTGTATGATGATACATACAATTTGGCGTAACATAAGCCATTATAAGATTGGGATCAGGAGCATAAGTATCACCATTTGCATCTACGAGTGATCCCTCGCAGGAAGCAACTGTTCCGGGCCAGAGGCAAGTTGCCTGGTTTACATTAAACCTGGTAGGATCAGCGGGTGTATCACATACATAGTCTCCGCAAGTGCTGCAATTAGTTCCATTAACTAATTCATGACAGGCACCAGGGTCAATGATAGAAGGTCCTTCGCAATTCATGCCATGAAAAGAATGAAACAAACCCAAACAGTGACCCATTTCATGCGATAGTACATGAGAGCTTGCAAGGTTGATACCAAAAGCAGCACCCCCGATGACTAATGCACTTGCCGGAATCCATGCGGCCTGGCCACTATTCAAAACATCATTTCCGAACATATATATATCAATTGCATTGGCATTGGAATTGGGAGAAAAATTATCAAATTTTCCATCCTGGTTTACATCGTTTGTAAAACCAGTCATGTTGTAATAAGTATCATTCAGGATTTCATCATATCCAATGAGTAAAAAAGAAATGTCATGAGGCAGGTAATCGGCTCTTAATATACTTAATCCCTGGTTTACTTCCGCAAGTGTTTGTCCGCCCGTGCCGTTTGTACGCCTCATTACATGAATGAATATTCGAATACAATAATGGGTGGAACCTGCCTGAAACTGACCGGCAGGAATGCTTTGTAAGTAATCCGGAATATCCCCTTTTGTGGCACAAAATGATTGGGAGAATGTTTTGCCTGTTGAGCATAGCGTTACTATAAGCAACGCTAATGCGATTTTAGTAAGTGTTTTCATTGTTTTGTGATTTTAAGTGATTATTAAATTATTTAACTGATTTATACTGACTGTAATGTCATTCTGATTTCACAACAGGCACCTCTTTCACTATGGCACCATCATCAGATTTAATTTTTAAAATGTACGTTCCGGGGGGTAACTTTTTTCCTTCAACTTTAATTTGTCCGGAAGTAATATTCCTCGTGGTCCGCACCAGTCTTTTTAATGAATCGTAAACGGTTAGCGTGAAGGATTTGCCCTTAGGATTGTCGAATGTCAACGTTGTATATTCACTGAAAGGATTGGGAAATATTTTTAATGAGCTGTTAAAATTTGATTCCTTTATGCCGGAAGTTAAATCTTCGGTCAGCTGATCTGCCTTTAAATCTGCGTATCCTGTTGGAAATCCCAATCCATCCATCTGGGCATACGCTTCTATGTTTATCAGAATACTATCGTAAGTATTGACAGGATTTAAAGGTATTTGAACCAGCGAATATTGTGGAATCTCCAAACTTGTTTCCCAACTGCCTAATTGCTGGATGGTAGTTCCGGAATAACCATATACTATTATTTTCCCTTTACCGGTTCCTGAAATACTATCGCACTTTACATAAGCCGTTATTTTATTCACTATACTATTACTTGTATATACAATAGTTGCATACCCTGGCAACGAACCCTCAAAAGAAGGTCCGTTATTAATTACACGCAAGGCATAATTACCTGTATAGCTATCAGTGGTTTTCGAAACCGAAATACTGCCGGCAGCATTATTTGTGCTCCAATTATCCGGATTTTCGTACTGCCCCGGCATCATCGTCCAGTATTCAAATCCCGCGTTGGGAATGGTTTGTGAATTGGCCCGGAGATTCAAACTAACAAAGATGACCGAAAGGAAAATTTTGGTTTTCATAGGCTATGCTTAAATTGAGTTTAATTGAATTATTGAATAATGAGCTTTTCAATATGCTGTTCCTGTCCTGTATCAATTTTCACAAAATAAATTCCATTGGAAATATTAGTCAGCGTTATTTCTTTTTTTAATTTATTAAGAATATTTTCGGTAATCCCGGTATTAACCGGGACTCCGAGAATGTTTACTATTTCAAGATTGCCTTTTATAACCGTTCTTTCAAATTCAATTGTAAAATTGCCCCGTGACGGATTAGGATAAATATGAAACGAACCGCCCATGGAAATTTCATTTGTGCCAACTGTAGAACATAGAGTAGTAAACAGAACTCCGCTTCCCGGAATTACAGAGGGAACATTTATGATCCCGCCCGATGAAATCATTGCTGCAGGACTTTCAACCTGCATAAAAGCCGTATTGGTTATAGTCGGGTAATTGGTTTGGTTACAGCCGGTGTTGCCCAAGCTGTCGGTGCGTATAAGATATGTATCAGAAGCACCCAGACCAAAACTCCTTGACATGCCGGCTATAATATAACCATCGTCATTTGTTTGCTCAACATCATAACCTAAATCTGCTTGTGTTCCGCCATAGGTTTTTGCCCAAATCAAATTACCGCTGCTATCTGCTCGTATGAGATAAACATCATAATCCTGGGTGGTGGGGGGATTATAAGCGCCCGTGAGGATAAACCCGCCATCCGCAGTCTGACGGAAATAGCCTCCGCCATCAAAACCATTTCCTCCAAAAGTTTTTGTCCACGCAACGTTTCCCAGCGAATTGGTTTTTGTTAAATAAATATTATAAACACCTGCTCCAAAACTTGAAGTGCTCCCTGCAAAAACAAATCCGCTGTCGGCAGTTTGTATAATTGCATATACATAATCATTTGCAGTTCCGCCATACGCTTTTGTCCAAAGGGTATCGCCCAGTGAATTTGTTCTTATTATATACGCATCTGTATTTCCGGCACCGAAACTTTGTGTTCCTCCTGAAATAATAAAACCACTATCGCTTGTTTGCCGGACAGAATATTTTCCCGATTCATTATCTATACCACCATAGGTTTTTGTCCAAAGCGTATCGCCCTGTGCATCGGTCCTAATTAAATATGCATCATACATGCCTGCACCAAAGCTCCGTGTTAAGCCCGCAACTATAAATCCCCCGTCATTTGTTTGCTGAACTGAATTACCAAAATCAAATCCGCTTCCTCCATAGGTCTTTGCCCAGATAAAATTTCCGGAAGAATCGGTACGGAGAAGATAAATATCGCTGGTGGAAAGGTTGTCTGTGGTGGCAGCAATAATAAATCCACCATCCGAAGTTTGCTCTGCTGAATTGGCATATTCATAATCTGCTCCGCCAAAAGTTCGTGTCCAGAGCGTATCTCCTGTGCTGTTTATCCTGGTTAAATAAATATCTTCATTTCCTGCTCCAAAACTCCGTGTTGAACCAGCTATAATATATCCGCCATCAGATGTTTGCCCAATGGAGTAAACAAACTCATCATTGACACCGCCATAAGTTTTTTGAAAAGTGATTTGTGCAATTGCATCTTTAACAAAAAGAAAGAGAATACATGTGGTCAATAATTGTTTCTTTCTTTTCCCCGAAGTGAACAACCGGGATTTTATTCCTGAAAATCCATATTGCAATTTTTGATCTATGGCATCCGGCATACTTTTGTTTTTTTTCCTGACGATAACAGCATGAAATAATCTTGCTCATGTAAAAGCTGTACAAAAATGAAACGTTATGATGAAGCAATCAAGCTAAACTTCCCTATTAACAGAAATGACTTCCTGAATGGCAAGATTTTCTGCGTAACAGGCACTTCAATTTTTGTTCAGGCGGGATAAAAACCCTTCTTTATGCCTGCGCGACACCTGGACTGCGGATTGATCGCTCATAAAAACAATGCCGCCATCGCCTTTCTGGTATTTTGCGACATGATTCAAATTAATGAGGTGCGAATCATGCACACGCATAAATTTATGCCGGGCAAGCATGTCTTCGTATTCTTTTAAATTCTTAGCGATCAGAATTTTATTCCTGTCAGCAAAATAAAATGTGGTATAATGCCCGTCAGCTTCGCAGCGAATAATTGTTTCAACGTTCACAAATTCAAAACCATTCAAGGTTGGAAGGGCAATTTTTATTTTCCCGTTTGAACTCCCGATAGAATTATGCATAAGAGCCTCCATATTTTTAACTAAAGCCCCCGAAATTATTTTGCTTTCAAATTTTTTAACCGCCACCTTAAGATCATTTAACAGCAAAGGCTTGACTATAAAATCAACGGCCGCAAGCTTAAAAGCACGGACAGCATACTCCTGGTGCGAGGTAATAAAAATAATTTCAAAATCAATTTTATCCAGCTTTCGAAGTAATTCGAAGCCATTAAAAGGCGGAATCTCTATATCGAGAAAAACAAGCTGGGGCCTAAGTGATTTTATCTTTTTTAACCCTTCATCGGCTGCAGAGCAAGTGCCGGTAATCCGGATTTCAGGAAAATGTTTATTTAAAAACTTTGCAAGCAAGGTCTGATCCGGGAGTGAATCTTCGATAATTAATGCTGTGTACATTTTTAAAATCAGCTTTAAAGTTATTATATAGAAACATTAAATTTAAGCACATAACGCAAAAGATCTTTGTAAAATTATTTTCTTCTGGCGTATGCGACAAACAACGATTTAAAAATTTGTTTTATAAATTAATTCCTGTCTTTCCCATAGAGACACAAATCAATAAATTAAACATCACCTCGTTTGTTTTCTCAAGGGGGGACAATGAGAGTTGTTCAGGGTGAAATCAAAACAACGTACAATTTTAGGTATTTATTTTATTACATCCAAATGTTGAAACATTAAAAGTTTTAAAATCATGCTAAAGTCGTAGGGAAAATCACCAGTGGTTATTTCTCACCGGTAATTCGTCACACCTGGTGAAGTGACAAATGACTTTCTTTATTCGTTTTTATTTCTTTACTTTGAATTAAATTCTAACCTATGAAAAAAATATACGCTTTCATTTTTGCACTCCTCGTTTTTTCAAAAAGCTACTGCCAGTATTATGATATGAGTTCTTTTTCTGCGACTGAATACTCCGGTCACGCCTGGATGAGTTTAGACGCCTTTAAAAATGACCAGTACGGCAATTGTTTTACATTTATTTCTGATCATCCCTGTTATGCCTGCACGCTTGAACAGTATATCAAATGGTCAGGGCCTTCTGGTTGGGGGTCACTTTACTGGACATATGGTACGGGTGTGCAGATTTTTGCCGATAAAATCGGTGAGGTTTTTATTTTCGGAACAGTTTCAGGTCAAAAAAAAATAATAAAGGTGGGTACCCCTTCATGGGACATCGTGACGAATGCTAACAGTATTTCAGCTAATGATTCGGGTTATTGTTTTGCTTTACGAAGCGACAGCATAAAACTGTATTCACCTTCCGGAGCGCTGCTATGGGCAAGACCCGGAGGCGGTACACAAATTCTTGGCAAGAATAATCTCAGCTATATAGTAAATACCAGTACAGGGATAAAAAAATTTCAACCCAACGGAACTATTGCCTGGCAGTCTCCAATAACAGGAAGCTTTAGCGAAGCTCCCCATAACCGTATCAAGATAAAACAGGGAGTAACAGTATATGAGGTGAGCATTTCCACCGGGCAGGTTGTATCAGTTCATGCCGGAGCAACAAAAGGTTCATGGTTTGACAATGACGGAAACGGATATTCATACAGCGGCAACACGCTTACAAAATATGATTCATCAGGGGTTGCCTGGACAACACATCTTACAGGAACTAATTTTGACAATATAGGATTTGACATGTATAACAATGTTTATTTTGCCAATTTTTACATGTCGCATGAGCAAAACAGCTATGGAGAATGGGTGAATCCCCCCATACAGATTTTTGTCCCTCCCACCCTATTCGTAGATCCTGTGCCACTAAGTGGCGCTGCATCGGGATATTACGCTGTATACCAGGGCAGGATCAACCAGCAAAATAAATTAAATGTAAAAATCACTACGGGTGATATAAAAGCCATCTGCAAAAAATCAACTACACCCGTTCCATTTACTGTAAATCAATTCCAGGTTGGCTTTGAAGATGGTTTCCGGGCAGAATTGTCTGATGCTTCGGGAAGCTTCAGCAATCCCATGGTTTTAGGCACAGGCATCTTCTCACCTATAACGGCCAATACTCCCTTCTTTAATCCTTCAGGAAATAAGTATAAAATCAGGGTGGTATCAAACAATCCGGAAGTAATTGGCAAAGCGGTTAAAGTTTCGCAGTTTGCTTACCCGCCCCCGGCTGAAATTCTGGTTTCAAATATGTTTTTTCCTGATGGCGGCACTTCGCCCACCTGCTGTGCCCCTGGTGTGTTAGTTGCTCCGCCCGGAAATTACACGTATCAATGGTTTAAAAAATCATACGGGATAAACGGTTATGTTTCGCTCAATAAAACAAATGATACCCTTACTGGAATCTACAGCGGAGGAGACGGATACAAAGTAATTATTACAGATACAGCAACAGGATGTCCTTCCACGGGCTGGCGCACTAATTTTTATACAAATGGCGGAATCGTACATCCTGATTTCTTTCTTCCGGATACAGTTCAGCTGAATGACGGACCCGTTGAGCTTTCATCAGGCTACGGGGGAGGGTTCAGCGGTACCGGTGTTTCGGATAATAAATTTTATCCTGACTCGGCAGGAACGGGTCTTCATCCCATTCTCTGGCAGACCACCGACCTGGCACCCTGTTTTGCCACCGCTGACACAACAAAATTTATTTTTGTGCGCAATTGGATGAAAGCCATCAGCGCTGTACATATTTCGCCTCTGAAGGAGGGCTATTGCAGCGGAGACACTCTGATTGTCAGCTTTTCCTGCGACTCCACATTATTTAATTCTTCCAATACCTTCAACGTACAATTAGGCACTATTAACATTTACTCCGGAAATTTTACTGTAAAACATAACATCGGCACCGGTACATCTTCGCCTGTTACCTGTGTTATTCCTGCTAATATAAATATATATAACAGTATAGATACAGAGCCTTACAGGATACGGGTAGTTTCCACCTCTCCGGTATTTAACGGAACACTTAACTACGAAGGAAATTTAAAAGTCGGAGCCCCGGATGAAGCAAGCCTGGCCGTTAACGGGGGCATTTCAAACTGCGCACCTCTTAATTCACTCATTACACTAATACCCGGCTCTTATAGGCTACCTGTATATTACTGGCATTTTAACAGCCAGGCTGTTACAGATTCAATCATCCTTACAGATGACGGTTATAATATCACGCCACACAGCAATGGATCTACCTTCCTTGCGGTGCAGAGCGGGGATTACTCAGTGGAAATTGTCAATGAATTCGGATGCCATTCTTTTTCCGATACGATTCATGCGGGCAGTTCGCCTATCCCTTACGGTACAGTTTCACCTGCTACAGCTTTCTTCTGCCCCGGTGATTCTGCGCTTATAACGCTTCAGACCTACAACATAAATATGATCCAATGGCTGAAAAATGATATTGCATTTTCACCTCCTGACCCACACAGCTTTTATGTAAACACTAACGGACAATATACGGTAATAATGACTAATCCAATATCAGGATGTTTTCTTAAAAAGCAAAATGCTGTGACCGCCTGGTCATATTCTCAGCCCTACACAATTATAACTGCTACAGGGCTAACGACAGGCTGCGAGGGAAAAAAAGTTAAGCTGAATGCTTATTCCAGTTCAAGCTACCACTATGAATGGCTGAAAAACGGTATTGAACTTACAGGGACCGGTACACATAAATATTTTTACAATGCTTCTGAAACAGGACTTTACCAGGTGAGGATAACGGATATAACAACAGGATGCACAGCCACTACAGTAAATGGAATTACCATTACTATAAACCCGCTGCCGGTTGCGACCATTACTCCGCAGGGACCTGTGACGTTTTGCGCAGGTGATAGTGTTGTATTGAGCGCAAACACGGGAAGCGGCCTTACTTATAAATGGAAAAAGAACTCCGGCTTTATCACCGGGGCTACGGCTATTGATTATGCAGCACTGACAGCAGGAAATTACCAGGTGCAGGTCACTAACAGCTTTAGCTGCAGCACAACTTCGGCTGCAGTTACTGTATCTGTTCCCTGCCGTGAAAGCGAAGCTGAAGATGAAAATGCATTCAACGCAAGTGTCTTTCCGAATCCTTCAAATGGAGATTTTAATTTTGAATTTTCGAATAGTATTTCTGAAACTATATCAATTGAAATCCTGGACATCGTTGGAAAATCAATTTCAACAGTACAAGTGAACAGCAGTGAATATACCATCCCGAAAGGGGAATTAAGTGTGGGAATTTATTCAGCGGTGATCAGTGACGGCAACCAACAAAGGGTGCTTAAACTGGTGAAGACGGACTGAGTTTTTTATCATCCTTTTGTACGCCACGAATTACACTAATTTGCACGAATTAATTAGCGCTGATTAGTGCCATTAGTGGCTATGTTATTAACAATGGGATTTTAGCGTTGTTAATATTCATTGATTAAATCGGTATTACTACTGTAATTGTTTTTGATCAGCTTTTCACCATTCACAAAAGAGAATGTATGGGATTGCCCGGTTTAAAGATTGGGTAATTTTTATTCATATTGAGTGAACTTTTCCACATTATCTTAATTCATAATAACGCTGAATGATTTGAAATTAAATTTATTAAGCAAATACATTATTGGTGGCACTGGTTTTTAGCAAAAATTATAAAGTAATTATAAGTTTAACAATTTAAAATCATTAAAGCCATGAATACTATTAAATCAACAACAAAATTCCGAACCCTGTTTGGAATTTCCGTTATTGTATTCATGCTTTCGGCTTGTTCGAAAGATGAATCAATGCAGCCCTCCTCCTCCTCAACGGATAATGCTATGAAAAATGCACTTCCTTATGAAATGATAAAGATTGATCACATGGCGGGGCGAAGCGTGCTGCCTGATTACCAGGTCACCGTTTATTCCGACCAGAGGGTGGTCTTTGAAGGGAGAAGAAATACAGCGTTCATCGGGAAAAAAACATTTACGATGGATAGTGAATCTTCTGTGCTGAAAAATTTATTTGAATCATCGGGTCTTTTTGATCGCTCCGTTCCATCCGGTGTATCTGCAAATGCCAATGATATCATCCAGGCAGATATACCAACGGTGCTTACTTCTTACAACAACGGGAGTTATACGGTAACATTAAAGGACTATAATGATCCGTACGCGAAATCAAATTTGTACAATGTGAGAGTAAAAGCAGAAGACTTGCTTAACATCAGTTCGCTGATCGTTAATAAGTACGAGGTTTTTGATGGTAAATAAAAATAACAGTTGAAAATCTTAAAGGATTTTAAATATTTTCTTTTAGTTCCCAGGCAGCGGGAAGAAAAAAAGGAAATAAAAAACCTGCCTGTATTGTACAGGCAGGTTTTTATTTTTTAAGGACGGAAAAATAAATTTACTTTTGTTTGACCAAAACCTTTAAATGTTTTACAGGCTTCTTGATGTATTTTTTTTTATTTTTCACACTGTGCTTATCCTGTTCAATATTTTCGGGTGGATTTGGTATAAAACAAGAAGATGGAACCTGGTGACACTTGCTCTCACCGGCTTTTCATGGTTTGTATTAGGAATTTGGTATGGATGGGGATATTGTTTTTGCACCGATTGGCATTGGCTGGTAAGAGCCCGGCTCGGCTATGATGATCAATCAAATTCCTATATTCATTTTCTGCTGCTCAAGCTAACCGGTATAAATTTTTCAACGCAGTTAGTGGATATTGCCACGGTTGCTGTATTTTTAATAAGCTTGGCGCTGAGTATCCGCACAAACCGGCAGGACCGCAAAGCCATTTGATATTTTAAATCGCTGAGACAAGAATGAAAGCGAGTGCATGCAATAAAAAAGCCTGTCCGTAGTACTACGGACAGGCTTTTTTAAAAAACCACTTTTCAATTATGCCACAAACCGCGTAATCACATCACTCCACGGACCTTGTCCCTTCGCTCCCACAGCGGCTACCCTGAATTTGTACTGCGTACCGGGCACCAATCCTTTAACCGTTATCCTCGTGGCAGGATCATTCACGGTTACCCAGTTCTCCACTTCGGGCGATGGAGATGCAAGATACTGGTACACGTAACTATCTGCACCATGAATCTTTTTTAAACGCATTTCCACTTCACCCGATCCTTTTCCTTCCGTAACCCTGAAACCGGAAGGCATAGGCATATCGCCTACCGGAGTACGGTCTTTTGCAAGCGGAAATCCTGAGCTGGTCAGAATTTCAATGTCCGAACCGCCTGTCAGGACCACATAATCAAACAGCCGGTCAAGATGGGCTTTCAATTCCCTCTTGCGCTGGTTTTTAATAAGCACCTTCTGCCTGTCGCGGTCTTCCGCTTCGGCAAGTGCAACGGCATAATCCTCACGGGCAGTGGTGATTACAGCTAATGAAGGTGTGGGTGTTGGGAAACTTAAATTACCCGTCATTTCTTCGAGGATGTGCTGGGCAAACACATTCAGAGCAGCATCCCGCTGCCCTGACGTGCCTCGTTTTATTTTTTGTATCATAATTTTTTTAAACGCAACCATACGCAGGGCGTTACACTTAAAGCTCCGTTTTGAAAGCATCCGGAAGCTTTTGCAATGAACACCCCCGCTTAATCAGCTTTTAAAACCTTAAAGTAGGGTATTCCCCTCAACGGAAGGGTAAGATAATTCGTGGAATGAAACGATGCATTTCAGTGTAAATAAAGCAGGATTCAGCCGTAAGCCCCGGAAAACGAAGAAACAAATGAATCATTCGTGTACCCGAATAAATTAAATAACAACATGAATGGACCATTTGAGAACTTAAATGAACCAACTAACAACACGAATAAATCATTTATGTACTTAAATAAATCAAATGCAAATAAAAATGAATCATTCGTGTACTCAAACAAACCAGATGTCAATAAAAATGAATTATTCATGTACTGAAAAAGTTTAAAACAGAACAGAAAAATTTATAACACCTTATATTATATATATCCATTTATGAAAACAAAACAAAAAAGCACATCATCCGCTTATGACCCTGCATGGATCATGGAGCTGGTACAAAAACAAATCCCGGAGCGCACCGATATACTAAGTGCATTAAAAGACTGCACTTCCTGCCGGTGGGAGAGCCCCGCTTACGTATATTTTAATGAAGGCTTCCCGCTGAAAGGCGGAGCCATGCTGAACGACCCTGTAAAAGGGCTTATCATTATTGACATGACTGAATGCGGCAAAGTGGCGGGAATTGAATTTGTGAGTGAAATTGAAGGACCGCCTCATGAACTGCCTGCTGAAAATAAAAGCAACTGGAACATGACGGAAACCGCTTCTGAAAACCCGGAGGATTTTAAAACAAGCTATGCACCCGCAGGTTTCCCTGCATGGAAAAAGGATAATTAACACATTAAGCTCACACCTCAAAACTAATCTTACAATACGGCAGCTTCTCCGCAGCATCAATTTCAAAATTATGCTTCTCCTCCTCATTCTCAAAATCTTTGCTATATAATTTAAAGCCCTCAAACCATAAATACAAAATGTGAGCGCCTTTATCTTTCTCAAGTTCAATATCGCATTCAAATACTTTCTCTTTACCACCAATCACTTTTTGCATCCTTTCAATAGTATCAATACATAAATCATGACTTTCAAATAATCTATCCGTTTTAAAAACTTTTTTATCCTTGTTAAGTATATAAAAAGAATATTTTTGTACGTGCGCTTCTAAAAAAGGCACAATCTCGAATTGATTGTCATACACCGCATCCGCTCTTCTGTCCAATTCCCTAAAGCAAAAAAAGTAAGTATGAAACCTCCGCATTTCAAGCAAGTAAAGCAATATTAAAAATAAAATTATTTTAAGCAAAAATGCAATTGCAATTGTAATAGATTTTAAATTTTCATACACTCCTCCTTCGCTATGAAAAATGCTGTAAAATGGTTGCAGGGCTGCATACAAAAATAATAATGCAATTAAAGTACTTTGTAATCCAAAAAACTTACTGTCAAGCCTGCTTATTAATAATGAAAATGCCATTGCATTTATTAATCCGCTTATTGCATCAAAAAGCCTTTCTATCCCAACCGGATTACGTTTCTTATACAAAGTAATAAATGAAGGAAACTCGATTGCCTTTCCTTTCTCTAAGTAATATAAATATTCTCTTATAAAATATGGCCTAAAGTTATATACTGTATCTCTAAGATTCTCATGGGAATCCGGGTTAAAAAGTCCTTTTAATAGGGTGTCCTTTTTTAAAATTCCATTGTGATGAACTTCCAGTACTTTATCTTTAATTAGTAAAGAATCTTTTACATCC
>DATEMK010000362.1:0-3764 GCA_035275625.1 Bacteroidia bacterium | reverse complement strand
GATGGAAAAAAAATTAGCAAGAAAGTGGAACTTTTTACCTGGGAGAAATTAGATTATGTGGAGAAAATTAAAAAGGCTTTCAGATCAGGCGCGTCCGAAAAAACTAACGGGAAAGCAGTTCATTCAAAAACATTCAATCTTGGTTTGGCTAAATTGAATTAGTTCAATAAAATAAAAATTTCAATCTTCAAAAAAGACTCTGTGAAACCGGGGTCTTTTTTTTTGTCCAAATAATATCTACATTTGATACAAAATTGTATTCTTATGGAAAAAATTTCCTTCCTCACTCTTTCACTTTCACTTTCGCTTTCGCTTCTGAAAGCAGATTACTGGACACAAAAAGCAAACTTCTCTGTTCCCACTGTTTTTGCAACAGGTTTTTCAATCGGCACAAAAGGATATATTGGTTTGGGGGCGACTCCAACTTATACCTCCACCTTTTGGGAGTACGACCAGGCAACAAATACCTGGACACAAAAAGCAAATTTCCCTGGTCAGCCGCGTGCAGGCGCTATGGGTTTTGCAATTGACAGTCTTGGTTATATCGGCTGCGGAACTACTGCTTCCGTCCAGTTTAAAGATTTTTATGAATATCATCCATCCACAAACACCTGGATTCAAAAAGCTGATTTCGGAGGAACTCCCCGTTTCCAGGGATTCGGTTTTGCCATTGGCGCCAAAGGTTATATCGGTACAGGAGAATATACTATAAATAATTATCAGAATGATTTCTGGGAATATGATCCGGTTGCTGATACGTGGACGCTTAAAGCAAATGCAGGACCACTCGGACGATACCGCGACATGGGCTTTTCCGTTCTAAGCAAAGGGTACATGGGTTGCGGGCAAAACACAACTTTTAATTTTGTTCATGACTTTTGGGAATACGATCCGGTTGCTGATACATGGACGCAAAAAGCAGACTTCGCGGGTGGAGACCGCTATGACGGTGTTGGATTCTCAATCGGCACCAAAGGATACCTTGGTACCGGCTGGAACGGACCCGCGCAAGATTGGTGGCTGTATGATCCTGCTATGAATTCGTGGACACAAAAAACAGATTTTGGTGGTGTGGCAAGAGGTGCTGCTTCCGGTTTCTCTATTGGCAACAAAGGCTACCTTGGCATTGGCGGCACAGGCGGCTCCTACCTGCAGGATTTCTGGGAATATACTCCTGACAGCACCACAGGAATTAATGAGTTTCAAGTTTCAAGTTTGAAGTTTGAAGTTTATCCCAATCCCGTAAAAGATTTTTTAATAATTCGATTTTTGCCTCTGAAAAAAGAAAATTTAACAATAACAATAACTGATGTACAGGGTAAAAAAGCTTACTTTCAACAACCTCATCCCTCCTTAGGAGGGATAAACCCGAAACCTCAAGCCATAATAGCAGTCAGCCAGTTTTCCAAAGGACTTTATTTCATTGAAGTAAATAACGGCAAACAAAGTGCTGTTAAAAAGTTTCTCAAAGAATAATCATACATTTGCTATAATATAATTCTCTTTCTTATTTTTGAAAAAAAAATATTCCTATGATCAAAAAAATCCCTAACGAACGCTGGAAAGAAATCAAAGAAGTTAAAGGAAAATTAAAGTTCAACTACGCTATTTCCGATCAGGGTCGGCTCGTAAGTTTTACAAAAAAAATTCATGAAGGTGAACTGCTCAAATGCAGCCGCCAGGAAAAGTTCAGCATCTGGCGATACAAAATAAATGGAAAAAACAAAGGAGTTTTAATTCATAAGATCGTTGCAAATTATTTTCTTCCAAAACCAAAAGGAAAAAAAATGCTGGTCATCCATCTTGACCATGATTTGCAAAACAATAAAGCGAAAAACCTCAAATGGGTCCCTATGCTTGAACAGCGCAGGCATTCCAGCAAGAGCCCCGCAAGCAAGCTTGCTTTAAAAAAATTATTGAAATTTAACCGTGACCGGCCGGTTACCAAAGGGCAGAAGCTCACCATCGCGCAGGCAAAACAAATCAAGCAAACCCTTGCAAATCCCAAGCGGACAATAACCAACCGTGCGCTGGCTAAAAAATTTAAAGTAAGCGAAATGCAGATTTACCGTATCAAGCGCGGTGAACTCTGGAAAAGAGTGAAAATTTAGTTCTCTTTTCACTTTTCTTTATTAAATATTCGTAATTCGTTAATTCGTACAAATTCGTTTTTCGTTGATGAGACCCGAAGACAAGCTCCTCCGTTGGTTTTATCTCTTTTTACTTTCAATCATCTGGGGCAGTTCATTCATTTTAATGAAACGCGGGTTGATTTCCTTTTCACCCGACCAGGTTGCGGCTGTACGCATGTTCGTTTCTTTTTTATGCCTTTTCCCCTTTGTCATTCATCAAATGAAAAAAGTAAAAAAAAAATATTTCAAATACATGTTTGCTGTCGGCCTTCTCGGAAACGGGATTCCGTCCTTCCTTTTCACACATGCCCAAACCCATATCCCAAGCGCCATGGCGGGTATGCTCAATTCACTCACCCCGGTTTTTGTTGTCCTCGTGGGATGGCTGCTTTTCGGAAGCCTGTTTAAAGCATCTCACATCATCGGAGTCATTATCGGTTTAGCCGGTGCAGTAGCCCTTATTTTAATCAACTCAAAAGGAACCCTTGTAAATGCCCACAACTGGTACGGTTTCCTCATCGTGCTCGCCACCATCAGTTACGCATTCAGCGTAAACATCATCCGGAAATATTTGCACGAAGTGGACGCTGTAAACATCACCGGCTTTGCATTATTTGCCGCAGGGATCCCCTGCGGAATATTTCTGTTTACCACCGATTTCATTTCCCGATTCAGCACGCAGCCAGGCGTATGGACAAATTTCGGATACATCCTTCTGCTGGGACTTCTCGGCACCGCGCTGTCAACCGTAATTTTCAACAAACTCATCAAAATATCAAATCCTCTCTATGCCGCATCCGTTACCTATCTTATCCCAATAGTTGCCATGCTTTGGGGGCTCTTTGACGGAGAATCGCTCGGAATTTTTCATTTATTGGCCATGGGTGGAATTCTCTTTGGCGTCTACCTTATAAACCTCCAATCCATCCGCGAACAAAAATCAAAGCTTGAACCCGAAATCTGAAACACGAAACAATTTTTCAACCTTCTCCGTCCCATATCATTTCTTTTTATACATTTGCAATCCGTTTCAAAAACGGGCTAAAAGAATACAAAAAACACTCAGATCATGTACGCAATTGTAAACATAGCCGGGCAGCAGATAAAAGTATCTGAAAACCAGCCTGTAATTGTTCACCGTTTGGCAGCCGAAGAAGGCGCTGTGGTTGACTTTGACCAGGTAATAATGGTTGACAATGACGGCAAAATAAAAAACGGCAACCCGGTAATTTCAGGAGCAACTGTTTCTGCAAAAGTCCTTTCACACCTCAAAGGCGACAAAGTAATTGTCTTCAAAAAGAAAAGAAGAAAAGGCTACCAGAAATCAAACGGTCACCGCCAGCAATTCACCAAAATCCAAATCGAATCCATTAAACTTTAAATATTTATTTACGATAGCATCCGAAATATAAAATCGTAAATCTAAAATCACCAAATGGCACACAAAAAAGGAGTCGGAAGTTCAAAGAACGGCCGCGAATCACATAGCAAACGTCTTGGAGTAAAAATATATGGCGGGCAAAAAGCAATTGCCGGAAATATTATCGTCCGTCAGCGCGGCACCAAACACCATCCTGCTGAAGGTGTTGGAATAGGAAAAGACCACACACTTTTTGCTTTACGCGATGGCAT
>DATEMK010000361.1:0-3936 GCA_035275625.1 Bacteroidia bacterium | reverse complement strand
GAGTGTTTAAACCCCAATTGATATGGGTGGAGGTGCCGGATTTTTCTTACTTCCTTTGTCTCCTCCGCCTGAGGCGGAGAAAATACTTCCCGACATAATCGGGGGTAATTGAGGCCTGTATTACGAACCCATGAGCTTAACTCTCCAATCGTTTTATAATGTTGAGTTTAAAAACGTTGATCAGAATTTATGCGGGTTTTCTTTTTAGCTGTTGGCGATTAGCTATTGGTTTTTAGCAGGTGTTCCTGCCAAAAGCTAACAGTTAAAAGCTGATAACTAATAGTTCCCTTTACTTCAATGAACGTAATTTCTTAAATGGAATTCAGGTAATCATCAAGCAGCTGCTCAATTTCAATTGCCTTGTTCTGTTGTTCTTCACTCAGCTCTGCTTTTTTATTCTTTACGGAAGATGCTTCATTTGCAAACTGCAATGCACACATTGCCAGTAGATCCTGCGGATCGGTTACAGCATAGCTCTGCTCGTATTCTTTGATTCGTTCGTTAATCAATTTGGCAGACTTGCGGATGGCTTCTTCTTCGGCCCGTGAAATACGGAGCGGGTAGTGGCGGTTCGCGATGGTTACTTTTATGGATAATTTATCTTCCATCTTTTATTTATGAAGCAGGGCAAGGCACTTGTCTAATTCCCTGATGTACTCGTTAATTTTAAGCTTCAGGTCGCGGGCATTCTGATCGGACCCGTTCCCGTTGATAGCCTGACTTAATTTAATAACTTTATTCTTATCTTCTAATTCGCTTATTTTAATTTTTTGTTCTTCGCCTTTTTGTTTTAATTCATGATTGTACAGCTTCAGGTTTTTATTTTCCCTGCTAAGCTCCATGTGCAAATTTACTAATTTTTCAACCTTTATTTTTAATTCTTCAAGATTCACTTCAACTGCAATCATTATATTATTGGTTATGATTTAGTGGCAAATGTAATTTTACAAAATGATTTAACCAAGCTTTTGTTGAAAAATTATTAACCGTCAGTGTTTAATAACTCCGGATATTTTATTTCTTCACAGCAGAATGAGTTTCAAGTTTCAAGTTTCAGGTTTCAGGTTCTTCAGAAGTCGTCAGTGTGTTTATTCAATTTTTGTAATTGTAATATTTTCAACATGCTTAAAGGCCCAAACTGATTTTCCGAAAAATTATTTTACTTCTCCCCTGTTTCTTCCTCTTAATCTTGCAGGAAACTTTGGCGAAATACGTTCCAATCATTTTCATTCAGGAATAGACATTAAAACAAATGAGCAGGAAGGACAAATAGTCATGGCGGCTGCCGATGGATATGTTGCGAGGATAAAAATTAGTCCTGTGGGTTTCGGAAAAGCAATTTACATCAATCATCCAAACGGATTCACAACTGTTTATGGACATTTGCAACAGTTCAATGATACACTTCAATCTTACATTGAAGCTGAACAATACAAAAAAGAATCCTTTGACTATGATGAATTATTAGACAGCAATTTATTCCCGGTAAGGCAGGGACAGTTTATTGCCCTTTCCGGGAACACGGGCGGTTCCGAAGGGCCTCATCTGCATTTTGAAATAAGAAATACAATTTCTGAACATCCCATCAACCCTTTATTGTTCGGTTTTCATTCAGAGGATACGGTTGCACCGGTAATAAAAAATATTAAGATTTACCAGCTTCATGAAACGAAATATGGTTTCATTTCCGACACCTCGCTGACTATTTCAGTTGCTGATTCCTCAAATTTGTTATCCATAAAAAGTGATACCGTTTTTATTTCTGAAAAAACAGCTTTCTCCATTGAAGCTTATGACAAAATGAATGATACCTCAAGCAATCTTGTAGTGAACAGAATTGAATTATTGCTGGATGGCAATTCAATTTACACGTATCACTTTAATGAATTCAGCTTTGACGAAACACGGTTTGTGAATGCCAACATTGATTATGCTGAAAAAGTAAACGACAGCAGGGAATATATTCTTCTTTACCGTGTGCCGGGAAATAATTTCAGCATGTTTGGCGAAGATACTTCTATGACAGGATTAATTAACATCACGGATACCTTATTCCATGAAGCAGAAATTAAAGTGAGCGACTTTAATGGAAATGTTATCGTCCAAAAAATGAAAATAAAGAATAAAGGCATGGTGAAAAAAAAGATGGTGAAAGAACCTTTTATTTCTCCGGATAAAACTTCTGTGATCAATAAGCCGGGCATTAAAATCTCTTTTGCAAAAAATGCAGTTTATACTATTTATCCGTTAGACTTAAAGCAGGAGAAAAAAATAAAGGGTACTTATTCTCCTTTATTTATTGTCGGTGACGAAACGATCCCTGTTCATACTTACATGAACCTGTCTTTAAAACCGGTGAATCTTTCACCGGACCTTTTTGCAAAGGCGCTGATTGTTTCAGTTAGCAAAAAGGGTTATTTGTTTGCCGAAGACGGCAGCTATTCAAACGGATGGGTTACAGGAAAAATAAAGCATTTCGGAAGGTTTACGATTGCCGTGGATACCATTGCTCCGCTGATAAAGGAACCCGAAATTTATTATGACAGCCTGCCTGGTAAACAGACCCTTTTCACAACAATTTCTGATAACCTTTCAGGCATCAGGCATTACAAAGCAACACTTAACGGAAAATGGCTGCTGATGGAATATGATCAAAAAAGCGGGCGGCTTAGCTATGCATTAAAAGAAACACTCCGCGGAAATAAATCAGAACTGGTAATTGAAGTAACGGACCGGAAAGAAAACTGCAGTGAAATAAAAACAACTATTGATTTTTAAGAAAAATTTATTTTGTGAGCACCATCTGCTTCGTGTCAACGGCTTTTCCATCAACAAAAAGAATGTAAGCAAAGATTCCTGCAGAAAGCGTTTTGCCTGAAAATTCAATTTGATTGAATCCTTTTGCAGCAAGAGGAAAGGATAACAATTCACTTCCGAAAAATGAATAGATTTTTATGAAAGCGCTTGCCGCATTGGAGGGCACATAATACTTTATCACCGTTTTTTCCTTAAAAGGATTAGGTGTGTTTTGTTCAAGCCTGGGCAGGTCATTGAGATTTTCTACTGGCGGCTGATGACTGACAACTGACAACTTATAACTCATGCAGCATTGTGACAAATCTTTTTCGACCTGGTTCAACCGGTTTTCAAGCGCGGCATTTTTTTCGTTCAGTTTTTTATTTTCATTTTTTAATTCATCAAGGGCCCTTTCGATAGAAGCATTTCCTGTTTCATTACTTGTACCGGAATATCTTGAGATGTTTTGACTTTGGGCTAAAGATTTAAACTGGCTTGCTGCTGCGAACATGGCTATCGCCAATATTGCGGTTGTTTTTAATTTCATAGGGTTGTTGTATTTATCCGCAATGGGTGTTGCGGCCGGGGTTCAACTTTTTGCTTTTGTCAGGAGGGCGGAAAGATATATCAAATCTTTTGAATAAAAAAAAATCATAAACAGGAAATTAACCTATAATTTAAAGGTTTCTGCCTCAAAGTCCGGACAACTTCAGAAAATGCATTATATTTTTGAAAAATAGTTCACATTGAAAAAGCAATCTGCATTTTATTAAAAAAAATAACAGGAGGAATGAACTTATTGAAATTATCCGGAAAGTAAAACCAATTTTTAATTAATTTCAATATGATACAAACAAAGCTTTGTTTGCTTTTTGTTCATTCCCTCTCATCAGTTGGTTTTTTTTCCACTATAAGCCTTTACCTTTGTATGATAATTAATACACTTTTTTGAAATGTCAAAACAATCTAACCAAATTTTAAATCACGGGCTGGGATGGATGGCGCTTTTATTATTGCCGGTCGTATTTGCACCCCATCTTCCCCATTCGCTGCATGACATATTTAATCCGAATGCACTTCGTGATTATGTAATTATTTTTTTATTGATAGGGTTTTTTTATTTTAATTTTTCAATCCTGA
>DATEMK010000360.1:0-12264 GCA_035275625.1 Bacteroidia bacterium | reverse complement strand
ATCCAAGATTCACATTAAAACTTTTTGATTGCAAACCTGAATTATCTTTCATATCAAAAGAACTTCCATATAAATCCGTAAAAGTTTCCTGGCTTCTCACCGCATCACTTATAAAGCCGGTTGCAGAATAATTAAAATTTTTTATTGCTCCTGCTGCAGTTAATGTGAAATTCCTGTGACCGAAAGTACGGCTCATCTGACCGTAAGAAGCTGTCGCTTCCATCCCGTTCAACCGGTTATGATTAAGCGTAATAATATTTATCACTGCATATTCTGCCGTACCGCCATACATTGCCGAACCCGGACCGCGAATGATTTCAATGCGTTCAATATTTTCCACAGGATAATGATTGCCAAGCTGAATAGTGTTATACAAACCCTCGTTTAATTCCATTCCGTTCAAAAGCAAAAGCACTTTGCCTTCGCTTGCCCAGTTTCCGCGAACTCCAATTCCTACCACTCCATCCACTTCGCCTCCGAAATCAAGACCGGGAACCAAACGAAATAAGTCAATCAAATCGCGTGCGCCTGAATTTTGAATTTCTTCTCTTGTAAGCAGCGTCACAATTCCGGGCGATTCGCCAGGAGTCATTTCTTTTGTTGAAGCAATGGAAATTTTAATATTCATCAGTTCCTCAAGACTCAGGTCATAAAATGATTTTGATGAATCGGGTTCTCCTCCTGCAAAGCAGGACAATGGAAAAAGAAATAATAATATGAGCTTTCTCATATTCATTGATGTAATGATTTTGGTTCCTCTTATATACGCCAAACCCCGAATTAGGTTCAGATTTTACAGAAAAACATGGCTCTTATTTTGAACCGTGGCTAAAAAAATTTTTCTTTGCACAAATTACTTTCAAAAATGAATCTTGAAAACTCTGTTTACAAAATCGGTGAACAATCCGTTTTAGATATTGCTGCTCAATTCGGAACACCACTTTATGTGTATCATGGTGAAAAAATTTTATCGCAGTATGAAAAATTAAAAACTTCCTTTCCGGGAAACCATGTAAAAATAAAATATGCTTTAAAGGCGCTTAACAACATTAATATTCTTAAGTTGCTGAAAAAGGCAGGCTCGGGACTGGATGCAGTTTCCATTTACGAAGTCGAACTTGCCTTGAAAGCAGGATATAAGCCCCATGAAATTTTATTTACGCCCAACGGAGTTTCGTTTGAAGAACTAAAATCCGGAGTGGATGCAGGTGTGCATATCAACATTGACAACATTTCCATGCTCGAGCAATTCGGACACACGTATGGAAATAAAATTCCGTGCTGCATCCGTTTGAATCCGCACATTGTTGCCGGAGGAAATGTACACATACAAACAGGGCACATAGATTCCAAATTCGGAATTTCAATTTACCAGTTGCGTCATGTATTGCGAATTGTCGAAAAAGAAAATATGCGAATCAACGGAATACACATGCACACGGGCAGCGATATCCTGGATGCCGGTGTTTTTGTTCGCGGTGCGGAAATTTTATTAGAAGCAGCCATGAACTTTAAACAGCTTGAGTTTATTGATTTCGGAAGCGGGTTTAAAGTTGCATACAAAGAGGATGATGTCACCACGGATGTTCCCGAACTTGGAAAAACATTAACCGAAAGGTTTGAAAAATTTTGCGATGAATACGGAAAGCAGCTCGAATTATGGTTTGAGCCCGGAAAATTTTTAGTAAGTGAAGCCGGTTATCTCCTGGTAAAAGTAAATGTGGTGAAACAAACGACAGCCACCGTTTTTGCAGGAGTAGATTCAGGGCAAAACCATTTGATACGCCCCATGTTTTATGACGCATATCATCACATTGTAAATGTATCAAACCCTGAAGGCACTCCCCGTATTTACACAGTAGTAGGTTACATCTGCGAAACAGATACGTTTGCCTGGGACCGGAAATTAAATGAAGTCCGCGAAGGAGATATTCTTGCCATAAAAAATGCCGGGGCTTACGGCTATACCATGAGCAATAATTACAATGCGCGACCGCGCCCTGCCGAAGTCTTGATTTATAAAAACAAGGCGCATCTTATCCGTAAAAAAGAAACGTTGGATGATATGATGAGAAATATGGTGGAGATTGAAATTTGAAATTGTAAGTTTGCATCAGCAGCATATTCGTAAATTCGTAAAAATTCGCCTGCCTGCCGGCAGGCAGGTATTCGTTGATGTATTATGAAATATAAAAGAATCCTCCTAAAATTAAGCGGTGAAGCCCTTATGGGCGAAAAACAATTCGGTATTGACAACGACCGCCTCATGCAGTACGCAGAGGAAATAAAATCCGTAGTTGACAAAAAAGTGCAGGTGGCAATTGTTATCGGGGGTGGAAATATTTTCAGGGGCATACAGGCAGCCGAGGGCGGTATGGACAGGGTGCAGGGTGATTACATGGGTATGCTGGCAACCGTTATTAACTCGATGGCATTGCAGGCAGCATTAGAAGGATTAAAAGTTTTTACGCGTTTGCAGTCTGCCATAAAAATGGAAGCGATTTGCGAACCATTTATCCGAAGGAGAGCTGTGCGCCATCTTGAAAAAAACCGCGTGGTAATTTTCGGGGCAGGAACAGGGAATCCTTATTTTACAACCGATACGGCAGCATCGTTGCGGGCAATAGAAATTGAGGCGGATGTAATTTTAAAAGGGACAAGAGTAGATGGAATTTACACCGCGGATCCGGAAAAGGTAAAAGATGCAGTCAAGTTTGACAAGCTTACATTCACAGAGGCTTACGATAAAAATCTAAAAGTGATGGACAAGACCGCCTTCACGCTTTGCCAGGAAAATAATTTACCCATTATTGTTTTTGACATGAATAAGCGAGGAAATCTTTTGAAAGTGGTGGATGGTGAAAAGGTCGGAACATTGGTAGAAGTATGAAAACAGTATTCAGCTGATTGAAGAATTTTCCCATTCCCTGTATTTCAACAATAGATTTTTCTTCAAAATATTTTCCGAAAACTTTTTCTCATTTAGCTTCAGCAATGATTTTGCCGCATCCGAAATTTCCTGCTGCGGATAAAAATTATCGCGGGCAAAGTGAACAAATTTCAAAACCATAAATCCGTCAAACCAATTGAAAAATCTTTTTACAAACATTTTTTCTGACGCGCTGTGTTGCTTTAATTCATCCAGTTTCTTTTCAAAACCATTTTCAGCTAAAAATTTTTGAATGGATAATGGAATTGATGTGGGGATCGTGTGATGAGGTGATGAAGTAAAAAAAGCAGGAACATTTTTAAAAAACTCTTTCAGATCAATAAATATCTGAATATTATAGGTAAGAAAAATCTCTGAATCAGTGGCTAAATATTTTTGAATGGCGCTGCCCGTCCCAAAAGGCACACGGCCGGATTCACGGGCGGAAGGAATAACTTTTGTTGAATTTAATTCGGTGAAATTTCCAAGCGGAAAAATCTTGTGCAAAAAATAAAAATCTTCACCGGCTTTCCTCCGGTTCATTCCTCCCTGCTTCTGATAAATTTTATTTCTCACCGCCATGCTTGAACCAATCGTATGGAAAGCATAAGGAAAATCACAATAATGCAAAGCGCGATTGTAATAACGTAAGAATAATTCATAATTGATAATGCCTTCATAATGTTTTTTTGAAAATTCATTCCCATCAACCGGATGTTCAAAATAAATGGAACAGCCCGTTGCTTTCGGAAGCTGTTGAAAATGATTTTCAATTCCTGTTAAATAATTTTTATCAACTGTGCAATCCGCATCGAGGCAAACAATCACTCCATCCTGTTTTGAAATGTCTTCAAACCTTGCTGCTGCTTCATCCATCCCGATTTTTCTTGCCAGGCCTACACCGGCATGTTTCTTCGGAAGATTTTTTATTTGAATCAGTTGAAAGAATAATTTTTCATGCTGATGTTTTTTTATCCAGTCATTGGCATCAATAAAAGTTTTTTTATTTTGATTGATTACTCCTTCTCCATCCTGCTCTCCTGAATTTAGCGTTATGATTACTTCCGCAGGTAAAAAAGTTTTTTCACAATCAAAAAGCGATTGCAGCGTTTTCATAAGTGCAGGTTCATTGTAGCAGGGAATAACCACAATAATATTTGTATCCGGTACAACAGGACTATTAATCTGCCTTTCACAAAAACGATGTTTTTCTAAATATGTATTCAATTTTTGAATCCTGATTTGATTTGTAATGGTAAATTTGAATCCGCAACAATAAACAATAAAGCAGAATAACAATGAAATTATCCCTTGACCTCAAATACGAAACTCCAAAAGCCTGGGCAGATGCTGTAATGACAGATTTTAATTCATTCCTGCAGGATCATGCGGATTGTGAACGCAAAGCTTCTGCAATGGCATTAAGTTTTGTTGCCAAATGCCCTGATAAAGTAATAATCATTCCGTGGCTTATTGAAACCGCATTGGAAGAACTGGAACATTTTCAGCAGGTGTATAAAATTATGGAGGAACGGGGAGTTCAATTAAAGCATGATATGCCGCAGGATATTTATATCAAAAAACTTCTTGATCTTATCAGGATAAAACCACCGGAAAGATTACTTGACCGGTTGCTGCTCGCTTCCATCATTGAATGCCGGGGCACTGAACGTTTCCGGTTAGTGGCTGAAGCATTGGATGAAGGTGATCTTAAAACATTCTATAAGATGCTCTGGGCATCGGAAGCGAAGCACGGAAATATTTTTGTGAAGATGGCGTTGGAGTATTATGACAAAGATGAAACCTATAAACGCCTGGAAGAATTGACTGAACAGGAAGGGAAAATTTGTGCTTCCCTGCCTCTTCGTCCGGCATTACATTAAAAAAAAATTGAATGGGCAAACTGCTGTTATCCGGAAAATTGGATCATTATCTTTTTGATCCGGAAAATGAATCCACTGTACTAAAGAAAAACGGAAGATTCGGAAATGTTTATGCGGGTGCACGTTTATCCGATAAAACCATGGTGGTTATTAAACATCTTAATCCTGCTCTCAAAAATCACAACATTGCCGTTGAACAGTTTCAGCTTGAATCAAATTTGCAACTTGAACACGTTGCGCTCAGAAAAACATTTGAATTTATCCATACGGAAAATGAATATTTTCTTGTGCAGGAATATTTGACAGGCATTGATTTAAAATCATTTTTCAAAGTACATAAAAATTTAAAAAACAAATTATCTTTTATACTTCACAGCGCGATAGAAATTTTAGATGCTTTAAATTATATCCATACAAAAAATATTTTTCATTGTGATATTAAACCATCAAACATTTTAGTAAAACACAACATAAAAAAGGCGCCCATTCATAACAAGCCTGAAGCAAAACTTATTGATTTTGGATTGGCAAAAATTCCGGGATCGGATTTTGTTGACCGGGTAAAACCGTTTTCATTAATCTATTCTCCTCCTGAACAAGCATTACATTTTCATGAGCTGGTAAACGCTTCAAGTGATCTATTTGCGTTGGGCACTACCATTTATGAATTAATAACAGGGAAAAATCCTTATGGCAGCACACATCCTGAGGTAATCATGCATTGGCAGGTAGCAGGAGATATTGAAGAAAATGAATTGATTCCAAAACCGCTTTTTAAAATTCTTCAGAAAGCTGTTGCAAAAGCTAAATTTCAGCTTCCTCCTAATCAAATGAATAAAGAAGATCAAAAGGCAATTGTTGCAGAGGGAATGAAAAAAAGGTTCCAAAATGCAATTGAAATGAAGGCAGAAATTGAAAATTTTTTAATTTTATACAACGAAAAAAAGCCGTGGTTAAAAAATATTTTCGGATGAATAAGGAACTGCCACAGATTCACAGATTAAAAAGCCTGAAGAATTCTCAGAATCTGCGGTTAATTAATCTTCTAAAAAATATTTTAATTTTACATCCATTCAAAATTATAAAGCTATGACTGATGAAGTAAAGAAAATGATGAGTGATCTGGAGCAGCACATGCAAAAAGCCATTTCACACCTTGAAACTGAACTGGCAAAAATCCGTGCCGGCAAAGCGAATCCGCAAATATTAGAAAGCGTGCATGTGGATTATTACGGAACACATACACCCTTGAACCAGGTGGCAAACGTGAATACTCCGGATGCAAAAACGATTGTGATTCAGCCGTGGGAAAAATCCATGCTGCAGACAATTGAAAAAGCCATCCAGGCGGCAAATCTTGGATTTAATCCGCAGAATGACGGAACTATTATCCGCATTGCTGTCCCCCCGCTTACTGAAGAAAGGAGAAAAGAACTGGTGAAAAAAACTAAAGCCGAAGGTGAACATGCGAAAGTAAGCATACGCAACACGAGAAGAGATACATTGGAGCACATCAAAAAAATGATGAAAAATGGTTTGCCTGAGGATATTGGAAAAGAAGCTGAACATAAAACCCAGCAGCTTACAGATTCATATATTCAAAAAGTTGACAAGCACCTTGACGTAAAAGAAAAAGAGATCATGACTGTTTGATCTCTTTGAAGTTTTTCTTTGGGAATTGGATTAAAAAGTTTTTACTAATTGCAATTGCTCCTTTAATTTTGAAATTTCATCTTTAGCTTTCGTGATCTTTTCTTCAAACTCCTTTTTAATCTGATCGGCATTTTTGGATTTTGCAAAAAAACCCAGGTTGTTTTCCCACACAATCACATCATTTTTTAGTTGGGAAATCTTATGCATCAGGTTTCTTTTTTCATCCGTTATTTTATCCTGGGAATGCGGTGCCTGTTTAAAATTATCAACCTTTTCCTTATATCTTATTTCTCTTGTTTCTCTTTCGCTCAATTTTAACCTGGTGAACAAATCATCAATGAGTTTTTTATACCGAAAAAATATTTCATCCTTTTTGCCGATGGGAACCAACCCGATTTCGGTCCATTCGCGTTGGAAATTCTTAATTTGATTGAGGTTTTCCTGTTTGTTTTCGCCTGATTGAAATTGTTCAATACGTTCAAGCAACTCAAGTTTTTTTGTGTAATTCTCCTCATGCTCTTTATCAATTTCCGAAAAATGACTTTTACGATTATTGAAAAAAGCATCACAGGCCGTCCGGAAGCGGTTCCAGATTTTATCCGCAACCTTTGAATTAACGTAACCTGTTTTTTTCCATGCTTCGTTTAATCTTTTCAGTTCATCAGCGGTTTTTTTCCACTCTGTGCTGTTCATCAGGGCTTCTGCCTGAATGCACAATTCCGTTTTCGCCTGGAGATTTGCCTGGGATTCTTTTTTCCTCCGGTTGTAAAACTCTGTCTTTACCTTATAAAAATTATCACAAGTATTTTTAAACCTGCTCCATATTTGTTCGTCAGCATTTTTTTCAGCAGGACCGGTTTGTCTCCATTGCAATTGCAATTCCTGTATTTGCCTGAATTTTTCCTGCAGTTCATGATGTTTGATATTTTCATCCACCACAATCTCTTCCGCTTTCTCGCACAAAGAAGTTTTTATTTTAAGATTTTCTTCCTGTTTTTCTTTTAATTTTTCAAGATATTCTTTTTTGCGTTCAATTATTTTATCATGCGCTGCTTTAAACCGTTCCCCAATTTCTGTCCGTTTATCACGCGGGATGGGACCTATTACCCTCCAGTTGTTTTGAAGTGATTGTAATTTTGAAAACGCTTTATTCAGGGATGGCTCCAAAATCAATTCCTCTAATTTTTCACAGAAATGAATTTTCATTTCGAGGTTTTTTTTCTGGTCAAGATCCTGCAGCTCGCGGTTTATTTTTATAAGGTCATAAAATTTTTCAATGTACAGCTTGTAGGTCATCCACAGATCATTCATGCTTTGCGAAGGGACCGGTCCGATGGCTCTCCATTTTGACTGAAGGTCATGAAAAGTATTGAATGCCCTTGACATGTTTTCTTCGTTCTGAATAATATCTTTGAGTTGCTGCAGGATTTCCTGTTTGGCGGCCAAATTCTCTTCTCTCAGTTTTTCCTGGTTCTCATGAAATTCAATTCTCCTTTTATTGATTTTTCTTAAAGCGCTGTTGAATTTTATTTCCGTTTGATCAGGCTGATATTTGAAATCATCCTTTTCACCCCCTCCTTCAATGAATTTTTCTAATTGCTGTTGCTTTTCATGATTAGTCAAATCATGAAAAGCATCTTTTAAAGGATTTATTTTTGATTTGATAACAGCATAATCAGGCTCAGTGAGAAAACTCTCCATGATATTTACAAGCTCTTCTTTGCTGAGGACTTTATAGTTTTCACTTTGTTCCACTTCAATTTCAGCCGTTTCCTCCGGTGACATCGGGGTTAAAGCTGTTTCCTGAATTATTTCCTGATCCTGTTCTGAAGCTGTCTCATCACGACTCAAAGCTTCTTCTTTCATTCCGTTCGGTTCCATTATGCTTTTTTAAATTTCACTCCGTATTTTCCGGGAGAAAATATATTTTTCTTATTATAAATGATACTTTTAAACTATAGATTTTGCTTAAAATAAAAATTCCGGTGAATGCTATTATTCAAATTTAATAGTTTGGATTGAAATAACGAAATAAAGTTTAGAAAATTTAAATTAATTGTTCGTTCCGGATGATGATTTGAAGTGCAGTCATGATTCCGGTTAAAAATTATTTTAAAGTGTCGGGGTGAATGGATTCGAACCATCGGCCTCCACGTCCCGAACGTGGCGCGCTAACCGGGCTGCGCTACACCCCGAAAATAAATTCCATTAACCGGGACAAGGAGCGCAAAAGTAAAAATTAATTCTCTCCTCTTTTGCCAACGGGTATATAATAAAGAATGCTGCCGGGAAATTTCAGCAGCATTCTTCTTTTAGAAAATTGGTTTATTCAGTTTCTAAAATACGTTTTGTAAAAATTTGTTCATCAATATAAACCCTTACTGTATAAACCCCTGTTGCAAACCCTGAAGCTTTGGCGCTGAATTCATAATGATAATCTCCGGCTTCCTGGTTATCATTGTATAATTGTCCGACCTGCTGCCCCATTGTATTTATCACTTCAATTTTAACTTTTGCGTTCTCTTTAAGTGTATAGGTAATGCTCGTATTTCCTGAATAAGGATTCGGTATTACATGGAAAGCAAAACCCAATACTTCTCCATCAATACTTCCAGAAGCAATTTTTGAATACTCAAAATTGCCGTTAAAGTCTATTTGTTTCAAACGATAATAGTAAGTAATCCCTGACTGCACATCTTTATCAAGATGGCTGTAATAATTAGCATTGGATGTAGATCCATGACCTTCAACCCAGGCAATTTTTTCGAAATTATCAGGCGGTGTGGTGGTTCTTTCAAGTTCAAATCCGCTATTATCAATTTCTGATCCAGTAGCCCATTTTACACTTATACTGTTTTTGAGCCCGCGTGCTTCAAAATTTAATAATTCTACCGGAAGCGGAACAATTGTTTGAGCTGTATTGAAATATGTTATTGCTGTGAGTGGAAAACTTGCCAATACAGTATTTATAGCAAGACCTCGTCTTATTACTGCAGTTATTGGCGGATTTCCAAAACAACCTGTAGGGAATGGGTTCAGCAACCAATTGCCAGCGGTTGTTATAGGACCACTTTTATTATATTGTACTGTGTATCCAACTGAAGCATTTGTATAGTTTCGGTTATAAAGCGTGACATCCATGTTCCCGGCACTATTGAATGTTGCAGCGGCATTTGGTCTTACTTCCCAAACACCGTTATCAAGGGCAAGCGCTCCACCGGTATGATAATTCGGTGCTGCACATTCAGGACCTAACGCGGCATTTGAACCACCGGCTGTAGGCCAGTTATTATTGAAAGCAACAGTACAATAATTCATGGAACCACTCGCTGCCCAAGGAGCACTAACTGTCCAACTCATTCTCTGGTATCCTTTTGCTGCAGTTCCTACAGGAAATTCATATTGTCCGACAGCACCTCCTGTGTTCCAAAGATATTTTCTTAAACCGGAATTTAAAGGAGCAGGGCTGTTATTTTCCACATAACTATTGACATTTCCCGCAGTGATCGCACCTAAAGACCGGTTGTTTACTTCCACTCTCAATGCATTGGTAATTATTTTTCCATTATTTAATGTTAGTGTTCCTGAGGCTGTCATTAACATATTTGTCAACAATGATAAGCCTGGTCCAGTATGATTCATCGTCATACTATTGATAAATCCAGCATTGAAATAGGTTGCCGCAGCAGTACCATAATGCTCCAATGTTGTAGCCGGGCTATAAATGGCAGCCGGGGCACCCGCCTGTACATTAATATTACCTCCTACCCTATGATAAATTCCTGAAGCATCAAATGTACCACCATAAGGCGCTCCGCCTGTCACCGTAAAGTTCCCTGCCATATCAATATCCTGGGCTGCAATGGCACTTAATCCTGCAGGTTTGGAAGTTGTGACATGCCAGAATTGATTGGTGCCTGTTAAATTACCTCCGATAACCTGGTTATGGGTTATTCCTGCTGCACAGGCACCGCAGACAGGCGGACAAACTGTACATGTGTCAGTAAATAAAACCGTGGAATTATTGTTAGCCGTAAATGCCCCATTGTTTAAATAATCATTGCACACCATAAGCTGCCACCCGGTATTGAGAGTTAAAGATGCGCCCAGGTTAACATCCACACTACGGCAGCTTGCATTTTGCCCTGTTATAAGAGGTTGGAAAGGCGTAAAATTTGGAATAATAACATTGGTCTGACAAGTAGGTATTGCACAGCCACCCCAGTTATTTATGTTAAACCAATCTGTACTTACAGTGCCCGTCCATACAAGTGTGCCACCAGGGGAAGAAGCAGTAGCGATAGGACCGGTAAAGGTTGCTGAAAAGCCAGTATTACTTATTGCAAAGTTGCTTATTTCAATTAACAAAACATCACCGGCAACGACTGGTATCTGGGCTGCCACAGCAGGAGCGCTTCCCGCATAGCCTGGAATATCAACTCCTCCTCCGGCATAACATCCGGTCACCCCAATAGCGCTATAATTACACCTGACCATATTTCCCTGCAGGGTACTACAGTTAAAATTCGGACCCGTTGGGCCGCCAATGCGCCAAACTCCGAAATCATAATCCGTTCCTGTTGCTCCCCCAGTCCAGTTGTTGGGAACAATTGTAAAAGCGATATTGCCTGCTCCGTTACAAACCAATCTGAACCACGCAGAACCTCTTTCACCAGATGCAAGGCAGTTTGATGGGGCATGATCGCAAATATTGCCTACTCCACGAAATCCCGGATTAGGATAAGAAATGCTGGTGCCGCATAATAGCTGAGGAAGTGCGCAATCCTGTATAGGTGCCGGGGGAAAAGGATTTACATTTCCGACCCCACCATCAAATACCATAATTGAAAAAGATCCGACATTATTAGCCCGGCCATCAACTGCTATAAAATATGTAACTGCCGGAGTGAGACCACAAACCTGCATTTGGGAATGCGGATAAACTGTAGCTGCACAACCAGTTGCATCATTGTTGCATACCAGCTCAGCGCCCAAAGCACCGCATGTTCCGGAATATAAAGCGATTTGTGTATCCGTTAATGAATTACTCACCGTTTTAATTTTTACACAACCTGTTGCCGGAGCATTAAACCTGTACCAAACAGTATTTCTTGCTCCTCCGGCATCAAAACAGCTTGGAGGACCTACAGGCTCACTGGCGAACCCGGCACCGGTATTATTACCGGCAATATAAATACCCATCGGGAGAAAAACTGCATTGCACGGTAAATCATTAACCTGTGCTTTAACAGCATAGCTTACCAGGAAAGATGTCGCTGTAAGAATCAGAGAGTATAATTTCTTATTCATTTTTTTGTGGTTTTTATAGGCATGTTATTAATTTCAATTTACCAAAGGATCATTTGCAAATAATTCCTGGATTTTTTGCGGGGAAGGATTGTCATAAAGAAAATCAAAAAAGTACCCGGTATCTTTCATGGGTTGAAGCACATCAATAACCTGGTGTTGCTTTTTATCAACCTCAATAAGCAGATATTCATTTTTCAAGGTGCGTCCTGCAATTGAAACACCTTTTAAGCCTGCCAGCAAGTTCTTATACTTAAGAAATACTTCGTCAGATTTTACCCCGGGAACTTTAACAATCATCGTCTCAACCTGAACCGTTGGAGTTGCTGATCCTTGGTTTTTCTGCCCTTGAGCATAACTATTTATTGAGATAAAAAGTAAAAGAAAAAGCGAAAAAAATAATTTTTTCAGACCCTTGAGAGTATAATTTTTCATGTGAATGGTTTTTGATTAAGCAAATCTATTCATTGAAAATGACATTAAAAAGGGATT
>DATEMK010000359.1:0-6925 GCA_035275625.1 Bacteroidia bacterium | reverse complement strand
AAAGAGCGCGAGAAGAATCCCAGTGAGCTTACATTGAACGATTAATGCAATTATTGGTAACGTTGACCACACTGCATGAACCATTATTTTTACACATGACATTTTTGTTCAGGGCTAAAGCCCTCTTAATTGTTATTCATTTTTTCTCCAGCCTGAAGGCTGGAGTTATTCTTCTTTTCAAAAATAAAATTAAAATCAATAAAACACTATTAACTCCGCCATTTATGGCGGAGATTAACAACTGCTAAGCAAACGGCTTCAGCCATTATCTTGGGTCTTTTGCAACGGAGTCACTTCACATCAATAGTTTAAAAAACAAATTTAGTTTAATCATTTATCTGAAAACAATTCTATTGTGTTGCTTTCTTTCAGAATAAAAAATCCTAACATGAAACCCGCAACCCGGCAGTTTAACGAAGTTTCCAGCTGAATTTTTAATTTTCTACTCTTTTAAACCAACACCCCAAAACCCCCACTATGATTGTCGCATTCATGCTGCAATGGCTTCATATTTATTGACGAGATTTGCCTGCCCGACTGAATCATTCAGGCGGGTATCATAAAAAACAGAAATATTATGAGAAAAATAGTTGTGTTATCAATGATCACATTGGATGGAGTAATGCAGGCACCCGGTGGATCAAAGGAAGATAAATCAGAAGGTTTCAAATATGGCGGCTGGACTGCACCTTATGGTGACGAAGCTTATGGTAAGGCGGTGCAAAAAGAGCTGAAACAACCTGCAGATTATCTTTTGGGCAGAAAAACATTTGAGATTTGGGAAGGATACTGGCCGGAACATGCAGACTTTTGGCCAGGCATCAATGATGGTACAAAATACGTCTTATCCAAAACCAGGAATAAGTCAGACTGGAAAAATTCTGTATTCATTAAAAACGTGGCAGATATCAAAAAGCTCAAAAACTCGAAAGGCTCTGACATTCAAGTTTGGGGTAGTAGTAAGCTCGTTCAGTTGTTACTTAAGTATGACCTTGCAGACGAACTCCGGCTCAAAATTCATCCCTTGACTTTAGGTAAGGGAAAAAAGCTTTTTGACAATGGAACGATCCCGGCAGCATTTACATTAATAGAGAGTATTGTTACATCAAAGGGAGTTATTATTGCCCATTACAAGCGTCCCGATAGCTATCGGGAGAGAAAAGTTAAAACCGGTACTGTTGGAGCTTAAGAAGAAATAAATGTTTATCCCCGTCAGAGTAAAACCTGCGCTAACTGACTTTCTTTACAAAAACAGTTTTATTCTCATCCCTGATAATTTCATAACGGGGTCGGAGGGATGCAATAAAAGCTGTGAATGATCTGCATCCGTAGTTGGCATAATTGAAATTGCTGTCGAGCTTTTTGATCGCGCTGTTAAAATTGCCTGCTGTGGGGTAACCTGATTTTCCTACAGGCGTCATCGCAAACGCGCGGTCAATTAAAGTATAATCTAACGGTTTAGCTACCGTTTTTTGTGAAGCCTTGGCTGTAGTATTAGCTACAACCGGGGCAGGTCTGCGGACGGGCTTTCTCTTTGATATGGTTTGCGCATCGCTTTTGCCGATACCCTGTATGGTTTTTTCAAAAATTAAATTACCGGTTGAATGGAAATAGCTGTCAGAAACTTCTTTTGCAATCACCAGCACTTCCTGCTTTTTTGCACGCAGCTTTTGCAACACGGGAGAATAATCAGTATCACCGGAGATGATGCAGATAAAAGCGGGCTTTTCTTCGTAATGCAATTCCATTGCTCTCACTGCAATTTCAATATCGGAAGTATTCTTTCCTCTTTTAATATTAAGCACCTGCCGCGGTTCGATAGCATGAAGCAGGAGGGCATTTTTCCATGTTGGCGATGCGAGCAGGGTGCCGCTCCCATAAGCTTCTTTGATGCTTATATTTCCAAAAGCCGCTACTTCTTTTAAATAGGCATGAATGTTTTTAGGGCTTACGTTTTCTGCATCAATGATAACTGCAACACCGGTTTTTACAGATGCTTTTTCCTCCGGACGGGTTTTGGAAAAGAAACTTTTTAAACTCATGAACAGGTTTTAATTTTTTACGAAAGTACATAAAAGCTGTTTTATGCCCTTTAATCACATAAAACAGGAGAAGTATTTATAAAAGTCCCGCAACATAAATAAAGGTCTTCCGACTCCTGCGGAGACCTTCAGGTTTGCAAAATCAATTTTGACAAATAGTCCCAAATGTCCTGGTGAAGACTTTCCGGGCTGAATAATCAACTTCCGGCAAACCGTGTACCGAAGAGGCCGACAGCAAGCTCTGCCCAAACGAGAAAAAGTCCTATCAGAATAGCGACACAGAGTGCGATTTTGTACCCTTTACTGTTTACCTTCCTTAGTACAAGCTCACAAAGCAGGCCTGTGCCGAGCAACAGGACACCAGCGATAACAAAATCTTCCCCGGACCAGGGAAACTGCGCTATTAATGGTATGAGCAATAAAATTACTACAGTGAGCACAATGCCGATAAGTCTTTTGTTTTTAGTCATCATAATTGTTTGTATTTAATATTAATTTGTTTGTTTGCTATTCATATTCATAGTAATTCAAATATAAAAGAACTTTGAGTTGCAAAGTTAATAAGCCTTTTTGAATTTTCCAAATGAATTCAGAAATATTTTTGACCTGTACGCTGGAAAGTTTTGAAAGTCAGTCGTATTTCTTCCTCACAACTTTAACTTTATTTGGCAGCCGAAGTCATCATGCGATGAAAAAATCTTTTCCATTCAGAAAAAATATTACTCAAGGGGTGATTCCCTGCAATTTTATTTTCCTTTAAAAACTTTTTTCACCACCTGCCCGGAGTTGGAAGTGAAAGATACCTGGTAAGCACCGGCAGAAAGATTGGAAAGGTTCAGAGCGATTTTATGAAGACCGGTTTCAAATGAATAGTCGCGGGATAAAATTAATCGTCCTGCCATATCAGTAAGAGAAAGCCTGACGGATTCCTCATTTTGCAGGTTGAAATCAACAGAGAGGTTATCAGACACAGGGTTCGGATAAATCAAAACGCTGCCATTACTCCAATTATCTTTCTTGCAGCCGGCAGCAATAGTTCCGAGTGAAGAAATGCGCCCGTTATAATCTGTTTGCGTAAGCCGGTAATAAATAATATTCCCGGAAGCATTTTTATCCGTAAAGCTGTATTCGTTTTGTGAGGACGATGAACCGGCTCCTTTAATTTTAGTCAGTTCTGAGAATGTTAGTCCATCGTTACTTTTTTCAAGCGTAAAATATGCATTGTTTATTTCTGATGCTGTGATCCAGTGGAGCGCAATTTCATTTTGCTTAACACAATCAAATGTAAAATTAAGCAGTTCAACAGGCAGCGGGCTCGACATGACGGCAAGCGAAAAATTTTCAGTAGTAAACGTATTCCAGCTGTTCTTCGTGGTTGATGCAAGGTTAGGCGATGCTGCAGCAATAAAAGAAACTATTCCCATGTCTTTCCAGATATACGGAACACCAAAGCCCCATTCAGTCATGAGCAGGTTGGCATAGCTTATTATATTATCAGCGACAAAATCATAGTAGAGTGTAATAGTAACAGGTGAAGTTCCGCTGACCTGGTTTATCTTCTGGTACCAGCCGGGAAGAACGGCATTTATGTTAGGATCGCGCAGCGCGCGGTCATACCCATCCGGAGTAGGATCATTATTTACAAACCGTGACCCGAATGTCTGTGGCGCGGCTGAAGTGGGAGTTAATGCAACAGGGCGGTAGCGTTTGGTCGGTAATATTGACCCTACCGGGAATAAATAAGCAGAAGTTGAATTGGTATTTCTCCAAAGTCTGCCCGTGGTATTGCTGCTGACAAATCCGTTTGCCGTGCTTTGGTTTGGCTGGCCTGTACGCAATACAGCATTTACCGCAGGATTGGTTACATGCATTATATTTTTATCCGTGGCAAGCTCCCGGTCATTCAATTCGAGAACGGCAGTTACACGCGCATCAACCGTTTGAGATTTTACCCCTGTTCCGGACAAGGTGAGATTATCAAAATAAGTAGGTGTGGAGCCGGTAATTAACTGCCCTGCACCGCTCATAATAAAATTGCCCTGAGGCGCCACGTTAGTAAATGCGTTAGAGCCTGAATTATTTGTCCAGTCACCTTTCAGTTCTATAATTCCGTGATTCTGCCAGGTACCTGTACCAACATTATCCTGGTTAATGGCGCCACCTTCATCATATAATAAAGCGGCTGCCTGCACATGAATATACCCTCCGTCATTTACTATTAATCCTGAACCAACAGGTGGACATACTGCAACCTGTATAAGATTATTTTGAGTCATGGTATTATTTCCAAAAGCATTGGAAACAAAAAGTGAAACTGTATAAGTTCCGGCAGCGCTGTAGGTAATAGCAGGAGGATTTTGCCCGATAAAGCTGTTAGGAGTTCCACCTGTAAATGTCCAGTTCCACGTATTGGGGCCACCTGTTGAAAGGTCAGCGAAATTTACCTGCTGTCCCACACAAATCTGGGTAGGACCCGCTGCGAAATTCGCTGTCGGTGCAGCACAGGCATTTACAGTGATGTAATTGTTTTTAGTCATCGTGCTGCTGCCTCCGACACCTGTAGCAATCAGTGTGGCTGAATAAATTCCTGGTGAAGCATATGTTACAACCGGGTTCAATGCCACAGATGCGGGAGGTGTTCCGCCAGGAAATGTCCATTGCAGGTTACTATAAGCTCCGGTAGTAAGATTGGTGAACTGCACATTGGTATTTATGCACACTGTCGTGGGCACAGCGCTGAAATCAGCAACAGGCGGAGGCGGACATACGTTTACCGTTATATAATTATTTTTTGTGTTCGTATTGGAGCCATTTGCATTGCTTACGAATAACGAAACGGTATACGTACCAGCGGTGCTGTATGAAATGGCAGGAGGATTTTGCCCGATAAAGCTATTGGGTGTTCCGCCTGTAAATGTCCAGTTCCATGTGGTGGGATTCCCGGATGATGCATCGGAAAATAGTACGCTTCCGTTTTCACAAACTGTTGTGGGGTTTCCGGTAAAACCGGCAACAGGCGGAGGGCAGTTATTGACCGTTATATAATTGGTCTTGGTTTCAGTATCGGTTCCCCAAGCGTTAGAAACAGTAAGTGAGACAGTATAGGTTCCGGGAGCCGGGTAATTAATTACGGGAGGATTTTGTCCGTTAAAACTATTCGGAACTCCACCGGTAAATGTCCAGTTCCAGTTAGCGGGGTTGCCCACGCTTAAATCAGTAAATGTAACATTCATCGAATTGCAGCCCGTTAACGGAGTCCCTGAAAATTCAGCAGTAGGTGCAGAGATATTACAATTGGAAGCATTCAATAAGACCATTCCTGTTGGCCCGCATGCATTGTTTACTACACTGCGGCTTAAAATATCGTTTCCACCGGCAACTTCACTTGCAGCTACTAATGTTCTCCGGTCAGTTGCGTTCGGCAATGCCCAGTGCATTACACTTGGAGGTGCAAGGATCGTATGACCTAATTGGTGACTATGTCCTAATTCATGCAAACAAACCGATTCAAAATCATAATTGCTTCCGGTAGTAGCGCCTGATCCCCAATTCCAGGTGATGAACCCGGTACCATTCGTACGAAACTTTAAATCATTTTCAGTAAGATACCAGATACCTGCTCCGCAACTGCCGTAATAACTGTACGAAATTCCCAACACACCGGCTGGCAGGGCACATGAACCATCAAATGTAACAAGATTGGTCCCATCGCTTGCCTGGCATGCAATACCTGTTGCCACCATCGGTGACAACCGGTTGAAATTTACATACGTACCACAGCGCCATGTTGACAATGCTCTTTCAAATGCTGCAACTGCCGGGGCATTTCCATTGAAGGTTGTATTATACACGTAAGTATAACCGCTTAATCCATTATCATTCACAAGGTCGGGAGAATAATAATTCAATCCGCTGTTTACATTTGATTCATTGTAAGTAATCGTAATTGGAATGGGGCTTACCTGCGTTGCGCCTGCATTATCGGTCACCCGGATATTTCCGCTTCCCGCTCCGGTAGGAATCCACGCGACTATCTGTGTGGCAGTCCATGAAACGATATGACCGGCAGGACAGGAAATATAGCCTGCTCCTCCATTATTTGCATCGGGAAATTCAAGATTAGCCGGACCGGTGTAGGATGTAAACCCTGTACCTGTAATTGTAATTGTTGTGAGCGGGCCATTATTCAATCTTCCTGCAGGCAGAGAGGCAGGAGCAATGCCTGTAATACCCGGAGCCATTAAGGGGCTGTTCCCGGGGTTTCCAACATTCAAAATATTAAATGGCTGAACAATAAAATATGATTGTCCAAGCTGTGTAACTATGGTTTGATAAACCTCAACATCAATATTTATGTATGTATTAAAAACATCATTTCCTGTTTTTGATTTTACATCATAATTTATTGCACCCTGTGCACTTGCATAAGGTTCGAAAACAAGCGATGAGTTAAAATTTGAAGGAACATTCTGCACGGATGAAGCTGCAAGAAAAAAAGTTGCGATGTTACCTGTTTTTAATTCAAGCGAAGGTTCTATAACGTGCTTATTATTTCCGACAGTTCCGCCTTCGGTAACAATGCTGATTTTATTTGCAATTACATTTCCTTTAAATACTTTATAAACATCAATTACATTTTCAGTATAAATAAGTGTTGAATTATAATTCCAGAAAGATGCCTGTGAGATTACTTTTCCTTCAATGATATGGCCTGAGGTATTTATCCTTTCTGATAAAGAAACAGGAACCATCATGCACTGGCTGTATGAAACAGCAGCAATGGAGAGAAAAACAAACAGCAGGTATATTTTTTTCATTATCTTTTCTTTCGGAAAAAATGATACTGCTTTATTTCTGAATATTCTTTACCGGTTTTTCAAAAG
>DATEMK010000358.1:0-7771 GCA_035275625.1 Bacteroidia bacterium | reverse complement strand
AATCGTCTTTTTGTTTTCTACCAATATTAAATCCCTATGGGATTTGCACTTGTGCTGTAGGCACAAAATATTGGTAGTAGTAATAGTTTGATTGGTAATTCAAAGTCCCGTCAGGGACGAAATACATTTTATTTATCAGATGAGAAAATCGTTTTTCGGACACCATGGGGTTCTAAACTTTTCTGGGGTGAAGTTTCAAATTTCAATTTAAATACTCAACATCCTTATCTATCTTTATCCCCAAATTAAAAAATGGCACTCAGCAGGTTTTGGTCTTTTATAATTGTATGCAGCATTGTTTACATTTTTATCCTCCTTCTCACCGGGCGGTTATACACCATCAGCAACGTTGTAAACGGGAAGCAAAACGATCCTGTTATTGTAAAAGAATTTCCTGTTCAGGATATTCAGCAAAAAGATTCAGTGCTGTATTCCAATATTCTTCTCCATAAACCCGCAGGATACCAGCAGGGCGATACATTATACCGCCTTACAGACAGTGGCATAGTCGAAGTATGCGTTGGAAAACAATCCGCTGACGGTATTTTCATGACCTGCAAAAACACCATCATGGACATCTGGCTTCCATTGATCGGCTACCTTACTTTTTTCTGCGGGCTGCTGCATTTATTAAACGATTCCAATGCCATTCAAAAATTATCAAAAGTATTAACACCGCTTTTTGTAAAAATTTTTCCAAAGCTCCCCACCGGTCACCCTGCTTACGGATTTATGACCATGAACTTTGCCGCAAATTTTCTCGGCCTTGATAATGCCGCCACTCCCTTCGGATTAAAAGCAATGGAAAGCATGCAGCAGGTAAATGAAAATAAAGACCGCGCTTCCGACAGCCAGGTTATGTTTTTGTGTTTGCACGCTGCCGGGCTGACATTGATTCCAACATCCATCATCGGTTATCGCGCAGCGCAAAATGCCGCCAACCCCGCTGATATAATGCTGCCCTGCATCATCACCTCCTTCATCGGAACATTGGCAGCATTGATTTTTGTGAGCATAAAACAAAAAATTAACCTAATCAATGTTGCAGTAATTGGATTTGTAACCGTGATCAGCGCAGTCATCGGCTTTCTTTTATTTTACATCAGCCGCCTGAACGGAATTGAAAAATTTCATTTCACCGGCAATCTGAGCAATGGAGTTTTGTTATTTATCATTTTGATAATTGTTGCCTATTGCATTATCCATGAAAAAATTTTCAAACAAAATCAAACCAATATTTTCGATTCTTTTGTTACAGGCGCAAAAGAAGGCTTCACAACCGGTGTACGCATTTTACCTTACATGATTGCCATGCTCGTTGCACTGAGCATCTTTCGTAATTCAGGTTTGATGAATATTGTGATGAGCGGCATTACTTCTTTACTGCAGGTATTTAATGTAGATCCACAGATCATCAATGCTATTCCTGTTGCGCTCATGCGCCCATTCAGTGCCGGGGGCTCGCGCGGCTTTATGCTCGATGCAATGAAAACGTACGGAGCCGACAGTTTAACGGGACAATTATCCTGCTTATTCCAGGGCGCTGCTGAAACTACTTTTTATGTTATTGCGCTTTACTTCGGTTCGGTGAATGTAAAAGATACCCGTTACACACTTTGGATCATGCTGCTGGTTGACCTGGTTTGCGTCTTATCCGGAATAATGGTTTGCAAAATGTATTTTTAAATACGGTTTTTTAAAATGTGAAACATGTATTCATTCTTTGACAAACTTCTTTGAGACTTTTTGCTTCCCATCACTTATCTCAACAAAATAAATTCCTTTTGTAAAGTTGGAAGTCCGAATCCGGAAGTTCAAAGTCATAAGTTTTGATTCATAAATTTTTTTCCCCTGGGCATTTGTTATGGTTATTTCTACCTTTTTTTTCCCTGCTAACGGATAACTAATAACTAATAACTCTTTCACAGGATTAGGTGAAATGGTAAATTGTAAATTAGAAGATGAGATTTCTTCCGTGCCTGTTGTGCATTCAATACTGTCAGGAGTATATTCCCAAAAATCAATATAGTAAGGGCCGCCATCCATCCAGCCGATTCCAAGGTATCCTTTATTTCCAATGGCAAAGCTCACGGCAAGATCGCGGCTGGTGCCGGAGAAATCTGTTTTTTGTATCCATTGGTTTGAAGTAGTATCGTATTGCCAGATGTCGGAATAAAATCCTGAATGATTTCCTGTTGCCACAAAACCTTTGTTACAGATGGTAAAAGCGGTTGCATCAATACGCAGAAAAGGGAAATTGGCAATTTGAGACCATGCATTTGTTGAAGAACTATATTCCCAAAAATCCTGTAAACTTCCGGCACCGTTGTAGCCGGTTCCAATGTAACCACTATTTCCAATTGCAAATCCGACAGCATCCGCTCTTAGTGTTCCCGGAACCGGGGCTTTAACAGTCCAGCTATCAGCAACCGGATCATACTGCCAAAAATCATTATAGTAGTTTGCCCAGATAGAATCGCACCCTGTTCCCACATATCCCATATTGCCAATAACAAAGCAGGAAGGGTATATTCTTGCTGTTCCTCCAAAATCTGCTTTTTGTGTCCAGAGATTTGCAGAAGGGTCATATTCCCAAAAATCGTTAAAGACAGTCGAACTGACAAGCCCGCCCAATCCTGCATATCCTTTGCCGGCAATAGAAAAACCTATTCCTAACATGCGCGGGCTGCCGCCAAAATCTGCTTTTTGTGTCCATGTATTCAATGCCGGATCGAATTCCCAAAAGTCATTATAATAAACACTGTTCACATCTCTGCCGGTTCCCATATATCCCTTAGTATTGATAGAAAATGAAAATGCAGCGGTTCGCGGCTGCCCTGTAAAGTCTGCTTTCTGTGTCCAGTAATCTGCTTTCGCAAATGAAAGTGAAAGTAAAAGTAAAAGGAGTGTAAATAATTTTTTCATGTTAGTTATGTTTTAGATATATAAAGAAAATTTGGAATATCTATATTATTCTTTTAGAATCTTCTGCACGGCTCTGTTTTTTCCACTCGTTACTTCAACAAAATAAATTCCTTTTGAAAAATGGCTAACGTCAATTTTGGTTTCGCGTTCAGCGTTTAACACCAGGTCATGTGCCGCATACACTTTTTTTCCAGTAACATCAGTTATAGTTAAATTAATTTTTTCTTTTCCTTTGGACGGATAACTAATAACTAAAAACTCTTCTGCCGGGTTGGGAGAAATTGTAAATTGTACATTGTACATTGCAGATTCGGTTATACCTGTCGTACTGTCTTCGGGATGATATTCCCAAAAATCTTTTCTTGAAACTCCCGCGGCAACTCCATCATAACCGGTACCAACATAACCCAGGTTTCCAATTGAAAACTGGGACGCTTCTTCTCTGCCCACTCCTCCGAAATTTGCAATCGCTGTCCATGTATTATTCAGCGGATCATATTTATAGAAATCATCATAGTAAACCCCGATGCCTGAACCTAACCCGAGATAACCATAGTTGCCAATAGTAAAAGCGCTGGCTTCACGTCTTGGCGCTCCCGGAAAATTTGCTTTTTGTGTCCATGTATCCGTTGGCTGATCCCATTCCCAGAAATCATTCAGCCCGATGGTGGCCCCCGATTGCCCCGTTCCGACATATCCTTTATCACCTATTGAAAACCCTGCAGCATAGTGACGGGCTATTGCAGGCTGACTTGTTTTTTGCGCCCATGAATTTAACAAAGGGTCGTATTCCCAGATATCATCGAGTGAAACACCGCCCAGGCCTGTGGTAATATATCCTTTTCCATTGATTGCAAAAGCAACGGCAGCCTGCCTCACCGCTCCGGCAAAGTTTGCCATTTGTGTCCAGGTATTTAATGCAGGATCGAATTGCCAGAAATCTAAACCGGAAGGAGAAGAAAGTATATATCCGAAATTCCCGATTGCAAATGAAGAAGACTCGACTATGGGACTTCCCCCGTAATCTGCTTTTTGCGTCCATGTATTCGTAACCGGATCATATTCCCACCAGTCTGTAGTGTAAGTACTGGTGAATCCTGTTCCGATGTAGCCCTTTGTTCCGATAGATAACCCGGTAGCATCAGCTCTTGCAGTTCCGCCAAAATCCGCCTTCTGTGTCCAGTAATCCGCTTTGACGAGTGAAAGTGAAAGAGAAAGTGAGAGGAGAGTAAATAGTTTTTTCATGGCAGGAATTTTAATCAAATGTAAATAAAAAATTAAAAGGTTCGGCACGTTATGCCCAAACCTTTTATATTAAGCCAGCCGAAACAAAAAGACAAAGCCGGTTTACGGACCGGCTTTGCTGCACATAAGAATAAACAAAAAGAAATTCTTTAATTCCTGTTCACTAAGGTGATTCTTTAAAAAAGCAGGCACACTAAACGTATGCCCGCTTAACTAAAATAAACCTGAATTTTAATTAACTTTAATTAACTTTAAAACTTTCTTATTTTCTCCATTGATTATAATAGCCGAATAAACTCCCGGAAGCAGGTTGGAAATCTGAACCTCGGAATTGGCAGTTGTGCTGACCATGTTTTGCACCATTCTGCCTGTTGCATCTATTACAGAAATGGAAGTTTTTTCATCCGAAGCATTCCGGACGGCTATCGTAAAATCGCCTGAAGACGGGTTCGGATAAACAGTTGCGTCCATTGTTTCATCACCGTTCACACCTGCAATTCTAGTGCATCCGCTTACCGTTATACTGAGATATCTTACGGTTCCGCTTCCGCAGGCATTAACTCCTTTTACTGAAATATTGCCGCTGGTGCTGCCAAAATCAACACTAATGCCTGTAGTCCCCTGGCCTGAAATTATTGAGCTTCCCGATGGTACAGTCCACGTGTATGAAGCGGCTCCGCTGATTGCACTGATCGAATAGGATTCATTAACACAGGATGTAACGGAAGTATTGCCGGTGATCATACCCGGAGTTACCGGTGTGGTTTTAACTGCTGCGGAACGGAATGCGCTGTTGCCGCAGGCATTGCCGGCACTCACTTTTACATATCCTGAAACAACACTTGCTGAAAAATCAACTGTGATGGCATTTGTTCCCTGTCCGTTAGTAATTACAGCTCCTGTGGGTACCGTCCAGTTATACGTCACTCCGGCAACATTCGCTACAGAATAAGGAACATTGGTCAGTCCGCATAAGCCATAAAATGTGCCTATTATTACTCCGGGTGTGGCAGGAATGGATGAAAGTGCAAGCGTACGGTTCCCGCTGTTTCCACAGGCATTAGAAGCATTCACTTTGAGCGTGCCTGAAGTAAATCCTGCAAGAAAGTTAATGGTTACTGAATTAGTGCCTTGTCCGCTGGCTATAGTTGCATTGGCAGGAGCGGTCCAGTTATAAATAAGCCCGCTGACATTTGCAATGCTGTATGTGTGAGAAGAACCTGCACAGACCAGGGTTGATTGACCGGAAATAACTCCCGGAGTAGTGGGAACTGATTTAAGTGCAAGCGTACGATTGCCGCTGTTTCCACAGGCGTTAGAAGCGTTCACGGTGAGAGTGCCTGAAGTGAACCCGGCAAGAAAATTAACGGTTACTGAATTAGTGCCTTGTCCGCTGGCTATAGTTGCATTGGCGGGAGCCGTCCAGTTATAAGTAACCCCGGCCACATTTACAACGCTGTATGCGTGTGAAGAACCTGCACAGACAACAGTGGACTGACCGGAAATAACCCCCGGCATGGATGGAACTGATTTAAGACCAAGCGTGCGATTGCCGCTGTTTCCACAAGCATTAGAAGCATTTACCGCGAGCGTACCTGAAGTGAACCCGGCAAGAAAATTAACGGTTACTGAATTAGTGCCTTGTCCGCTGGCTATAGTTGCATTGGCGGGAGCCGTCCAGTTATAAGTAACCCCGGCCACATTTGCAACAATGTATGTGTGTGAAGAACCTGCACAGACTACGGCTGACTGGCCGGAAATAACTCCCGGAGTGGAAGGAACTGATGAAAGCGCAAGCGTGCGGTTGCCGCTGTTTCCACAGGCATTAGAAGCGTTCACTTTGAGGCTGCCTGAGGTAAACCCTGCAAGGAAATTTACGGTTACTGAATTAGTGCCTTGCCCGCTGCTTACAGTTGCATTGGCAGGCGCAATCCAGTTATAGGTAAGCCCGCTGACATTTGCAATTATATATGTATGTGAAGAACCTGCACAGACTACTGTTGACTGGCCGGAAATAGGCCCGGGCGTAGAAGGCGCTGCACAGTTAGTAACCGATACCTGTTGCGATGCAGTATTGCTGCATCCGTTTCCATCTGTATAGGAATAAGTAATCGTATAAGGACCACCGACACCGGCAGCCGAAGGAGTAAATGTGTTGCCTGAGATTCCCGGACCGCTGAATGTTCCTCCTGCAGGCGAACCTGTTAAGGTGGCAGCAGCAGCTGATACGTTATAACTGGGCGCTAATCCTGTAAAAGAAACAGTTGGCAGCGGATTTACTGTGATGTTAGCAGGGGCACTCGTTGCTGAACAACCATTTCCATCTGTATAAGAATAAGTATAAGTGGTGCCAGGCCCGGTATAAGGATTAGCAACACTGAAATTGCCTCCTGCCGGTGAACCTGACAAGGCAATTGCACTGCCTGCGCATCCGCTTACGTTGCCTGCGGTAACAACAGGAGGAGGAAGCACAGTAATGCTATTAGATGTGGCAGGACTTCCGTAAACACATGCCTGGTTGGAAGTCAATACACATGTAATCACATCACCTGATGCAACTGTAGTTGTGTAAGTAGCGCTGTTAGTGCCATCATTCACATTGTTTTTCTTCCACTGATAAGAAGGGGAAGCACCACCGAGTGCGGGAGTAGCAGCAAAGGTTATAGTTGAGCCCGCACAAAGAGGAACTACCGGACTTGGCGCGATACTTACTGAAGCGGTATTAGTGGCTACAGGAGGATATATGCATGGAGCAAATAGGATTTCACTTCCTGTTGGAGCGGCAGCTACATATTTCTGAACTCCGCCTGCAGGTGTTCCTATCTGAATGTTCAGTTCAAAATGGAAACAGCCATCAGTCGTAAACTGACCGATAAGCACCCTGTTATCAGCAGTAGGACCAGTTACACCGGCAAGAGAGGCCCATGAGCTGTTGCTTGTAATGAAGCTGCTTGCACTCGGACCCGCATCAAAATCAGACTGCGCCTGAGCCATGTTAACGAAAGTTACAGAAGAAACAACAGGGCTGCTTACTCCATAAATTCCGTCAGCCGTTGTTAAAGGAGCTCCTGCGCTGGGGTCATTGTTTTGCAGGAGCCCGTTTGCATTGACAACGTTTGTTCCACCGGCAGCACCATCATCCGATTTAAGGATTCCATAATTATATATGGGTCCTGCACTGTTTGCACAGGCAGCACCTGCTGAAAAATACGAATCAAGCATAGTAGTGTTCTGTGCTGCGTTAGTCTTGCTGAAAGATGGAATTTCATGACCCCTGTCTGTATTGTTATAGAAGGAAGTGGTTGTCATAATTTTCAGCGTATGCAACGGAACTGACTGGGCATTTTGTGTTCCGAAAGCTGCCTGGAATTTATATCCGGGAAGCATATCCACAAAAATCCTGTACGTAACAGAACCTACAGGAAGATTGTCACCATTTCCAACAGCACCGGCTGCATCATTGGCATCAGAAACATAGTATTTTTCAACTATGATGTTTTCCAGCCCCTGCTGTGCACGGGCGAAAACTGTCAGCAGTATAAGGCTTAAGCTTAAGAGTATCTTTTTCATATTTTTATTTTTTTATATATATTAACATTTG
>DATEMK010000357.1:0-2625 GCA_035275625.1 Bacteroidia bacterium | reverse complement strand
AAAGTTCCGGTAGTACCTGCGATGCTCAGGTTTCCACCTATGGTAGCTGATAATAGCAAGGTGTTATTTGCAGGACTAACGTACGGTAAGCCGATAAACATAAATTGATCTGTTGCTGCAGCAAAATCAATTGCACAATTATTAGTAATCGTAATTGTTGAAGTTGCACTCAATGTATTGATACCATAATGCATCATCCAGGTACCGCCATTAAAATCCATGCTGTGTAAAGTAAATGTCGTGTTACCTGCATTTGTGGTATCGGGATTATAAATTCCTCTGAAGTCACCGCCATTCATAAGAAACGGCTGAGTAGTGGATACGAAGGACATATTTCCTGAACCATCGTATATTCCGTTAAATCTTCCTGCATCCTGTGAATATTGCCCGCCAACAGTCATTGTTAAATTACCTATCTGTGATTTATCTCCATAAATGCCATAGACTCCCTGCCCCAGTATAGTTCCTGAATTTTGAACATGAAAATTGCCGGTCGTTGCCAAAATAGTATTTCCTATCCCGTAAGTAATCTTTAAATAATTGGCTGCTGTAGGTGAATTAAAAAGAAAATTTCCTCCGATTGAAAGCGTATCAATGCTGGCATTAATTGGCAATAGCTGACCTGTAAAATTTCCGCCTGATATTGAATAATTCCCGGTAGTTTTAAAAGTCATTGCACCATTTGAATTAGCAATTCTTAAATCAGCTGTGGAAGAATTCATACTAAAAGCGCCTCCAACAGCAACTCTCGCTTTGGCAGGACTGAGATCAGAATTCATGATGTAAGTCAGGGTGGGACCGGTAATGGAGAAGTCATTGGTAACATTAACTGAGGCATTACCGGTTGACGGTGGAATAGAAGGATCACCTGCACCCACAAAAACATTATTGTTCCCTCCTGAAATAAGAAGATTGCCTGTTGTAAATGTTAATGAGCCGGTATTTCCGTCAATAAATCTGAATTTTGAAAGAACGCCTCCTGGTCCGGATGAAATAGTTGTTGTTCCGGTCACATTCACTGTTAAAGGTGATGTACATTGTTTAATAAAATTAATTTGGCTGTTACCTGCCAGGGGGCTGCCGAATGTAGCATTGCCATTTACTGTAACAGCAGCTGTTGCCCCCTCAGATAATGTACCTTCTATTAAAGTAAAGTTATGAGCCAGAATTAAGTTCCCGTTCACTGTCCAGTTTAAATTGCCGAATGAATTATCCATAATAACTGAAGTGTCAGTGGCTAATGTGCTGCTGTCAGTAAAGTTATTGGTTATGAGGTTAAAGTTTCTGTCTGCACCCGTTTGAAAAACCGCAATGGCAGTACCTCTCAATGTTACATTTTGCAGTGTCAAACTTGTCGAGCTTCCTGTTCCGTCATCAAAAATAATTTTCGTATTGTTGACAGTAAGCGAACCCCAAATCCTATGAGGTGAGATTAATCCATCCTGGTCGAAAGGTATAGGGCCAATATCAATGTAAACGTTTCCGAGAGTGACCGATGTAATTCTATTTGGTGCACATAGTGGAGTCGCTTCATCAAACCATTTATAAATAAATAAGCTGCTTGTTGTTCCAAAGGTTTCAGTTGAAAATTCAAAAATAACTTCTTCGGCCACGCGGGGGTTATGAATGTATGTAGCTCCATTCGGAAGATTAAATAATATATTTGGTACTGGCACCTCAATATTTCCCTGGTTGTCCAATGTTCCGTTAACAGTCAGGTTGCCTCCTAAATTTAGAGTCGCACCAGGCAAATTCATAACAGTAAGTGTAATTCCGGAATTCACTACCAAGCTCCCTACAATACTGGTAGAAATATCTATATTGCAATTAACTGCAATTATTACTGCTTCACCATTTGCAGGTACGGATCCTGTGGACCAACTGGTGGCCGTGGACCAAGTTGTAGCAGGTCCAACGAAAGTATTAGCTAAAGTTCTTTCAGAAACAAGCTGAAACAAAAAAAGTGATACTGCAAAATAATGAAAACATTTTTTCAGACGTGGGGATTGATTCATTTTTCCTACAAGATTAGAAAGTTAAACGATGTTTTTACAAAATGGTTTTAGAATAACGAGCAAAGATAATGATCGTTCAGTTGAAAAACAAATGATATTAACACTTTTATTAAAGAATTATGCATTTGTCCATCGGGGTAGGGTCAAGGGCTTTTCAGTTAAGGCTGTAAATCAACAATAATAATACTTTTGTTTGACTTTTTGATCATCCGGATTTAGCCTTCGGGTAGTGATTGCCTGGTTATAAAATTTGTTGTTTTCAGATTTTTTAAAAAATAAATAATTTATGAGTGATTATTTTAAAATTTGGAAGATGAAAAATTAATTTTCGTGTAAAAGCCGTGAATTTTACAGTTAAAGAAAAAACGCCCGGAGTGGTAAGCTCCGGGCATCTGAAAAAAGAAAATAAACGGGGATATTTTACTGAACGATTATGGGTATTTGTTTATTTATTTTATCCGATTTTATCTGGATAAGGTAAGCTCCTTTGGCGAAATTATCCAGGGCAATGCTAAATGAATTCATTCCTTGCTCAGCAGTGTAATTAATGCTTTTTACAATTCTTCCTGAGAAATCATTGATCTGAATAACTGTATTTTCTTTCACGATA